>JAISQH010000259.1 GCA_031274385.1 Planctomycetaceae bacterium
AAACACGAAATTTCACGAAAAATTCAATTTATATTTTTGTAATATGAAGTTATAGAAAACTTCCTTGAGTAAAATAATGAATACCATCAAAAACAGAACAAGTTAAAACTAACCTTGAATGTCTTTGCGTCTTTGCGCGCAATCCTTAAAACAAAATAGACAGTTACCTCCGTTGCTACTAAGGTTTTTTTGGAAAATATTATAAAAATAAGGGTTTTGAGGAATTAATTTTTTTTTGAAACGAAATAATATGACGCAAAGTTTATCAAAAAGCCTAAAATTAAAATAGACAGTTACATCAATCCGGTAACGATCCGAAGTATTAATAGACTCCATTATTGAACACTTAATTTGCGCACAGCACCTATAACCGATTTACAGCAATGTATTTTTCGTGAAATTTCGTGTGTTTTGTGGTTAGTCCCGGTTTTTAGAAGTTTCCTACAATAATTCCTGCCAATTTGATATTGGGCAGGAATTTGATGCAATGCCGGTTGTTTTTGCAACATTATTCTTTAAAAAGCAGAATACCGCCGGAAAATCCCCATTGCGGCAATTGAATTTGTTCACCTTTTTTGATCGGACGTTCGTAAATACGGACACGAGATTTATTGGTATCGGAATAACGGATTTCGGAAGGAATCAGTTTCAGATGGTTATAAGCCGTATGTCTTGATGTCAACAAATAAAAAGTTGCGTCTTTTTTGGCACAAATATTAATTTCTTCCAACGGTTTGCCGCCAGCGTTCTGGCGGGTGAATTTCCAGCCTTGAAATTGTTCGGGAACATTAAGCCAAACATAATTACGGTTGACAAACGCTTTTTGATGATTGTCAAAAGTGCCGATTTCCGTGTGAGTACCGCGAACAATGAAATCTGTTGTTTCGAAAATTTTGAAATCCTCTGCCGGACGTTTTTCAACCGGTTTCAGCTGACCGAGCCAAGGTGCATCATCTTTTGTTGTTTTGTTACGAAAATTTTCGATTCGGTGAAACGTCATGTAATTGGCGTCATGAGCATTGTGGGAACCATCCCAAGCTGTGCGGCTTACAAAAACAATATTATTTTCGTCGTAATGCCGAAGCAAAACGGTTTCGATATTCCAATGGATCAGGTCTTGCGATGAAATCAAAACGAGATAGTTACGAAAAGCGGGCGGATCGTTTTGTTTTGTGGTCAAAGACCAATACCGCTTGCTTTGGGGATCGAAACGAATCGTGAATTTGACTGCACCGCCGGGAAAATCCATCTGACTTGCTTTGCCGCGCGAAGTCAGATTCTTACCGTTTTCGGAACAATTAAGAATAATGGCTTTGTCTAAACCAACCGGTGCAGCACGGAGAATATTCAAAATTTTCTTTTCCGGCGAAAGTACGGCGTTGCCTTCGAGAAAACCGTCACCAATCCAATTTTCCCGATCATACAAAAAAGGTTCAGAAATCGTCCAACTTTCCGCATTCAAAATATCCGCGTCCACCGGAGCGGAAGTCATCAAGGCTTGAAATTGTGTACCGAAATTTTGTGAGGAAATTTTTAATTGTTCCCGTTCTTTTTGTGACAAAATTCTTTCCATTGCCCGCCAAATCCGACCGTTATGAATCACAACCGGACACGGAGCCGTGTGATAAATTCCGTCAGTTCGCAGCAAACCGGTTTTCGAATCAACCGGTTCCGTCCATGTTTTCCCGCCGTCTTGGGAACGGCGAATCGCAAAATGCGAAAACGCCGGTGAAACTTTATAAGTTTCTTTAATAACACCGAGAAGATACAAATCCCCTTTGTGAACAAATAAATTTGCCCAATGAAACGGAAATTGTGCCGTTTTTGTCCAGGTTGCTCCTTTGTCTTTTGAAACAAAAATAAATGTCAGATGAAGCGATGCGTTGTTGCCGAACCAATCATGCGAAGCAACATAAGTTCCGTCCGGCAAAATCGCAATGCTTGGCGAACCAACGTATGTTGTCGCAAAATCCGGACTTTGACTAATGACAACTCCCGGCGGTAAATTTTCTGTTTCTGCAATCAAAACGGATACAGAAACAAGTGCCGCGAAAATAATGAACACAAAAATTTGAAGTACAAAAATTTTTTTCATGGTAGGAAAGTAAAATGGGTAAAAAGGTTAAGGTAAAAAACAAGTTTTAAGGCGACGCGCTTTCGCCGCCGTTGCGAGTTCCCATTGACCCCCAGATGCCGTAAAACGAAGGACCTGAGTATTCCACAACGAGCGTGGAACCCGTCGAACCGTCCACCCATTTATCGAGGTTTTTCGTTTCAATTGTTTCCGAAACAAACCGAATGGAACCATCCGCTAAAGCAACATTAACACCGCCGGGATGATAACTACTTGCGGAAATAAGAGAACATCCGTTAATGGCGGTATTGTTTGTTGTCGTACCAGACGTACAAAAATGAGTGTTGGGAGGCAATAACGCGCTGAACAACGTATGAGTGAGCGAACCTTCGCCCCAACGCCGTCCGAACCCAATGGTAATATCAGCACCGCTACCATTTTTTGGAAAATCCGTTCCGTTAAGTATTGGATGACCGGCTCTCGCCTTGCAAGCACTCGGAAAACTGGTCATCGCGAAACTTCCGGCGGCTCCGTATTTGGGAAGTTTACTGATTATTTCCGAACCGTAAGGAAAAATCGCCGTTTCGGAAATCAGAATCGTATTACTCGTTCCATCCGTAACGCTCGCAAAATCAACAAGATCGTAATCCTGCCGAGTAAAAATCCCACGAAATGTTACTGCTCCCGGTGGTAGGGCGGTAGTAACAGTTCCTCCCAATGGAATTCGATTGTCTCCGATACAACCACGATAGGATGTCGGTTGGCAGTATTCTCCACCAAGTAAACCACCGGTTGTAGTCCAAGTTACAATAGGCGGCACTTTATCACGATTGCCATCGGAAGGACAGAGTATTGTATCGATTTTTGTACCAAATAAAAGAGTATTAGCTGTTCCGTTCAAGACAATTCCTGAAGTCCAAGGATTCCGAACCGCTGTTGCCGATGCGTTAGGTAAACCGTGTCGAATATTATCCGAAACCAGTCCGCCCAAAGCGGATTGTTCGAAAAACGGGAGAACTTGGCAAATCCAACTAAACCGATGTCGATATGTGTTGGCACTGGTTGGTTGACCATCAGTGGTTAGTAACGGTTCGTACAATTTGGCGAAAGTGCCGCCGGGAAAATGTTGGTAAATGTCATGGAAATTGTGACACGACAACGCAAGTTGTTTCTGGTTATTCGTACACTGCATACGCCTCGCGGCTTCGCGCGCCGCCTGAACTGCCGGCAAGAGCAAGGCAATCAAAACACCAATGATTGCAATCACCACCAGAAGTTCAACAAGCGTAAAACCAAACAGATTTGTGTTTTTTTTCTGATTGAATCGGATTTTAGTTTTCATTTCAAATCTCCTTAAAAATATTGTTTTGAAAATTAAGTGAACTAATTAAATGTAGCATCATTTGAACTGTTTTCTCAAACAGTCAAGGTTTACTTTTCACGTCGAAATTAAATTTGTTTTTTCCTTTAATGACGACGGCTTCCAAGAGCGGTTGATTGCGGTTATTGTACAAGGCGGAAACAAGTTCTTTTGTTTCTTCCGGCGGAGGCTCACCTTCTTCTTGTTTGGCTCCCTGTATCAGTACGGAAATTGTCTTTGTAACCAAAACTGCATATTCGCCCGGTAACGCTCCCTTACCGAGATCGCCGTTCATTGAGGTAAGTGTGTATTTTCCGTTACTATCGGTGTAACCGACGGCGGCTTCGCCTTGTTCTTCCGTTTTCGGAATAAACTGAATGCAAGCGTTCTCAAGCGGAACTCCGTCCTTCGTAACAATTCCCCCTACGTATTCGACCGGAAGATTCCGTCTCGTCGAAGGGGAACAACCAATAATGGCAACAAAAACTACATAAAATACAATATAGAAAACATGATGGTACATAAAATTATATCCTCCATAAAAAAATCATTGTGGATTGGTAACGAAATCAATTACGGCAACGTAACAGATTCATTACCGTTTCGCGTTCCCAACGCTCCCCAAACACCATATACCGATGGAGTGGAAACATCGGTAACATAAGTTTGTGTTGTTTCGCCGCTGGCAAACTGGTCAAGATTTTTCGTTTCAATTGTTTCGGAAATAAAACGAACTCCGCCGTCCGCCATCGTAATGTTGACGCCGCCGGAATGATAACTGTTGGCGGTCATTAACATTTGGTTACTATGAGAAACAGTGTCACTACTGCACGACGGACTATTCGGCGGTAAAATCGTATAAAATCCGGTGTAACCGGGTTGGCTGTCAGCCCATCGGCGACCGGAGCTTGCGGTTGATCCTTCAGAATTAAGTGTACCGCTTCCGGTAAATTCACGACCATTACGCCGCGCATAACAAATTGAAGGTGTTTTTGTAACCACTCCGTCGTTGTCGGCAAAACCGCCGCGAATTGTTATCGGATTGACCGAATTAGATGATCCGAACGGAGCAATTGCCATTTCGGAAAACATAATCGTGTTACTGGTTCCGTCTGGAACACCGGCAATATCAACCGGACAAAGGTCTCCCCGTGCAAAAATTCCGCGACAATTATAGATGTAATTATTCGTTGCCGAAGGTGACGGCAGAGCCGCTGAGGTGGGAGTGCCGCTAAGTAATCCTCCGATATCGTAACGTTGGTCGCCGAGGCAACCGCGATAAGATGTTGGTTGACATTCAGTTCCATCGGTCGGCGCCGTACGAATTTCGGAATCGCTGGGACATAACAGCGCATCAATTCTCGCACCGAAAAGTAAACCGTCTTGATAAGATGCATCCCAAGGTGGATTGACGGTAAGTGTTCCTGCCGTATCCTTCAATTCGCCTTTAGCGTTGGCATCAACAACTTGAGCCAACGCATTTTGTTCGATAAACGGAAGAATCACCGTAACCCAGCTGAAACGATGGCAATATAATCTGCCGCTGCTCCAACCCATTACGGCACTGTTGAGATTATCTGCAAAATATTCTTTCTGCACACCGGCAGAAGGGAAATGTTTTGAGACATCGTGCTTGTTGTGACAGGCAAGCGCAAGTTGTTTGAGATTATTCGTACATTGGGAACGTCTTGCCGCTTCACGAGCGGCTTGTACGGCAGGTAATAGAAGTGCGATTAATACGCCGATAATCGCAATCACCACAAGAAGTTCGACTAACGTAAATGCTCTCTGCCTATCCCCCCCCCCGGGGGGATGGGTCGGTGGGATTCGGGGGGTGGGGGGGGTGGCGGTG
>JAISQH010000262.1 GCA_031274385.1 Planctomycetaceae bacterium
AAACACGAAATTTCACGAAAAATTCAATTTATATTTTTGTAATATGAAGTTATAGAAAACTTCCTTGAGTAAAATAATGAATACCATCAAAAACAGAACAAGTTAAAACTAACCTTGAAGTTCTTTGCGTCTTTGCGCGCAATCCTTAAAACAAAAGAGACAGTTACCTCTCTCCGAGAGGTCGCGTCGGCGTACTCGCCGACTTGAAGCATGGAACGCAATGTTTTCCGGTAAACCAAAGTCGGCTACCGCCGACGCAGCCTTTCGGAGAAAGGCTGCCTACCATTCCTAAAATAAACTCAAAAAACAAAACTGAAAATGAAAGTGCAGTGAGCATAACCGCTACGATAATTTTCGGAGCGCATCAAGGCAACGGTCAATGTGTTGATTTTCGTTAAAATAATTGGGACTAATTCGTAACGTTCCGCCGTTTTGCAATGTGTTCATGGCGCGGTGTGCATCGGCGGCGCAGTGCAAACCGCTGCGAACCGCAATTCCGAAACCGGAATCCAAAATCGAGGCAGCCTGTTCCGGTGAAAATTTTTCTAACTGTACGGAAACAACACAACCCCGTTCCAATTCCGGTTTCGGTCCGATAACACGAATGGCGGGAATTTCGGCAAGTCCCGCCAATAAACGCCGGACAAGCCGGGCTTCTTTTTCCGCAATGGTTTCAATTCCTGTTTCTAAAATGAACCGGATTCCTGCTGTCAAACCGGCTAAACCGGGCGTGTTGGGAGTACCGATTTCCAAACGATCCGGTAACTGTTCCGGTTGTTCCAATAATTCGGAATGGCTACCGGTTCCGCCTTCCAGAATCGTCTCAAGCCGCAAACCCGGTCGAATATACAAACCGCCGGTTCCCTGAATCCCAAAAAGTGATTTGTGTCCCGAAAAAACCAACAGGTCAATAAACATTGCCTGAACATCAATTTTCCGGCATCCCGCCGATTGTGCCGCATCAACCGCAAACAAAATGTCACGCTCACGGCAAAATCGACCAATTAATTCAAGATCATTAACCGTACCAAAAACATTGGAAATATGGTTGCAAATAACCATTTTTGTTTTTGCCGTTACGGATTGTTTCAAAATTTCGTGTTGCAATCCGCGATCAATATCTGCCGCAATTTTTGAAATAGAAACTCCGGTTTGTTCCAGACGGTGAAGAGGACGGGTGACGGCGTTGTGTTCAAGCGAACCGGTTATCAGATGATCGCCGGAATTTAAAAGTCCCTTGAGAACCATATTGACCGCTGTTGTCGCGTTTGCGGTAAAAACAATTTGTTCCGGTTTTTCGGCATTGAATAATCGTGCGCAAAACAACCGGGCATCGCCAAGAATCCGACCCGCCGAAACCGCAAGCCGATGACTTGCTCGTCCCGGATTACCGCATTGCTCACGCAAGGCTTTGTCCACCGCACGATACACCGATTCCGGTTTCGGATACGAAGTCGCCGCATTGTCCAAATATATCAGTTCAGAATGAAACATCGAAATGTAACAGTTTATTTTAATTTTTTGTTGTAAAAAGATTTTCAAATAATTTCTTAATAAATTCTTTTTCTATTTTTCTGATGATTTCATTTTTTGTGGAGCAAGATTTTAGTCGCGCTAGCGACGTTATTATGCATAACCGGCGGTGTAGCGCAGCGCAACCGCCGGATTGTGTCCCACCACCACGACCAAGTCGCGCAGCGACGACAACATCAATATTATCGAACAAAATCTCTTTCATCCAATTCCCTAACCACTTTTGATAATGTCGTCGTTGCGAATAATATGTTATCAAGCGTACAATCTATTATTCAGTAAATTGGAAACAATTAAATTTGGCGGGGCTGAGTTCTTGTCGAACAGCGTCTTGTGTAATGGCGGTTTTGAAAACGGAAATTGTTTCAAGTTTTTTCATTTTACCAAGACTGCCCAAGCAGGCGTTGCTCAACGCGGTATCGTTCAATTTCAGTACACGAAGGTTGCGAAGCGGAATCAGTGCGGCAAGACCGTTGTCAGTAATTCTTGTTGCCGATAAATCAAGTGACTGAAGTTCCGTGAACACACGGAAAATCGGCAATCCTCTGTCTCCGATTTTCGTGGCGGACAGATTAAGTGTTTCCAAATCCGCCAATGGTAAAAGGTACATTAAATCGCTGTTATCGATTCCTGAACGGCTCAAATTCAAAGAGCGCAACGATGTCATGGTTCCCAGCGCATCAATTCCATCAACACTCGGTTTCATGTTACCAAGATTCAGTTCCTTCAATCCCTTCAATGTCCGAATCGCCGGAAGTCCTTCAAATGTCAGTTCGTTTTCCGCCAGATTCAATGATTCCAGCGAAGTAAGTGTTGCTAATTTGATGAGGTTTTCGTTTCTTAATGCTGTACGGGAAAGGTTCAAACGTTTGATTTTTTTCAAGCCGCCCAGTTGATTCAGATGTTCTTCGGTCATGTCACGAAAACCGGTGAGATCAATTTCCTCAACAGTTATTGTTTTTTCAAATTCCGGTATCCGGCTCTGCGAATCCAACGTCGTAACAACATCGTCCCGCCGAATACGAATCGTTCCCTGAGCGGTTTGTAACACCCACTGAAAAGCGGATAACATTCCTTCTTCACCGGAATGACCGGAATTTTTGTCGTCAAAATTTTTGCCGGTCAAGTCTTCTGTTGAGTCTTCAGAACTCTTGGAAACGGCTGGGAGTTGAATTTTTTTGACAAAATTGACAAAATGTTCTTTTTCACGATTTCGGATTTCTGCTTGCCGAATTTCTGCACGTAATAAATCGTACGGTTCATGCGCCATTTTTTCGGTCAATGCTATTCCGTCAAGCCAAAATGTTGTTCGATCCGAAAGCGGCGTCAGACAAATTTCAATCCGCTCAACCGGTTGGTCAGTCAATTCTATTTTTGTACCGTCAAATGGATCGGTTCGTTTCCAAAAAGAATCTCCGGTCAAAGGAAATTCAACCGGCACAAATCGTCCGCACGCATCGTAAAACAAGGCGTTACAATATCGCGGCGAAACGGTTTCAAACTCAATACGCCCCGCCGAATAAACAAACCGAACCCGAATCGTACCGATTTTGCCAACATGAGCATCTTTTCCGATTCGTAATAAATCGGTTATTTCCGGGAAACGAATCGAAAAAACAAAACATCCGGCACGTTCCGGCATGACCGGAGTCACCTCATTTTTCGTCGCGTTTTTCAAAAAAGAAATGGTAATCGGAACTTGTTCCAAAGAAGTAACACGAAGTGACTTGTCACCGTAAAGCCGCTTCACCCCGTCAAAAACCGCGTAAAACTGCGTCATTTCGGGAAAAGCAAATTGCTCAAAAAGATTTTCAGTCCAATCGGAACCAAGTGAAATTGATTCTTTCACCGCAACCGTTTGTTGTTCCCGATCAAAAACCGGCATCGTTAAATGAGTTCGGTCATTCGGAAATTGTTGAATTTGTTTTCGTAACTCCGTTTCCTGTTCTTCAAAGAATTTACTTTCCGTTCTATAAATCCGGGCGTTGCGAATCGCTTTTTTTTTGCCGGTTTCCGTTTCGGCGGCTTGACGAACCGCCGTTTGAATCATGTTACGAAGATCATTCAGACGTTGTTCGGTTGCCGTTGCCGGAGTTTCGTGTTTGGCGTCGTCCTGACTCAGTGTTACAGTTAAGGCGTCAACAGCTTCCCCCGACCGGTTCCATAATTCAAGTGAACGTAACCGTAACGTTTCAGATTCCGTCTCTTGATTTTTGGCTTCAATGATTGCTTCGATTTTACGTTGTTCTATTTTTTTCAAAATTTCCGGTCGCGGATCGGGACTGCGCCAATCAACATAAAACACCAAGAAAAAACCTAAACCAATCAAACCCAAAACTACCAAAACAAGACTGCCCCGATAAAGAACCAATGATTTCCGTTGCGTTTTTGGTTCGGATGAAGTTTTTTGATTCATCTGATCCATCTGATTCATTTGACTCGTTTGACTTGTCGGGAGCGAGGTTGGTTGTTGTACCTTTTCTTTTTCCCTCTCTTGATGTTTTTCTTCAAAAACATAAGCAAGAATCGCAAGATCATCGTGATCGACGTTGTGATTCTCGTGATTCTCTGTTGGCGTGACCGGCAAAGAGGTTGACGCGGCAGGCGGCGAAAGCGGTTGCGGCGGAATCGGTAACTGCGGCTGCGGCGGAGTCGGCAACGGCGGCGGTTGGACAAGACGCACCGGCTCCTTCGTTTTTGGAACAACAAGAGGAGACTTACAGTCCGTACAAACCATCGGACGACCGCCAAACCGGTCGCTAAATGTATAGTGCTTGCCACAAACAGGACAGTCAAAGACAATCATGGGAATCAGTAGTCAGTTGCCAGTAGTCAGTTGCCAGTAGTCAGTTGCCAGTTGTTAGTTGTTATACTTTACCCCGCAACAAATTGTTATTTTTCGTAAAACGGATTTTATAATAACCTTATTTCCAACCTGATTTTCTTACAAAAACAACCT
>JAISQH010000343.1 GCA_031274385.1 Planctomycetaceae bacterium
AATCTGTATAATCTGTAAAATCTGTTGACAATAACAACAATAATGGAACAAGTTAAAACTAACCTTGAATTTCTTTGCGTCTTTGCGCGCAAACTTTAAAAAATAAAATAGACAGTTACGTATCGGATTCCGTTTCAAAATACAACACTTGGCGTTGCCTTCAAAAACCTCAACCGAAATAGGGTCCCACCACCGACTCAAATTAACCTTGTAGACAGTTTCAACTGACCAAAAAAGTCACAAAGAACGTGTCAGTAGGAACTTAGCAAAAAAAACGATCTGGAACTTCGGTTTAACAATGAGAGAACTTTGTCATTCGATGGGTTTTCATTTTCCGTCATTGCATTTCGTTTGAATTAACAGTAAGATACGTTTCTGAATCTGCCCTCACAAAATCCGAAAAAATCAGACTCGCACAAAATAAATAACGGCAATAGAGTCATTGCCGGAGGTCTCCATTTATGTTTTTGTTCTCAACATGTCAGGTCGGGGCTGAAACAGTCTTCAAAAAGGAAGTTCTTCGTTTATTTCCTTCATTTCGTTTGTCTTTTTCGCGACCGGGGTTTTTGACGTTCAAGGCTCCAGAGCAAACTCCCGAACAAACAATGGATGCCGTTTTTCAGTTTGTCAATCGTTCCGTCTTCGCAAGAACAGCAGCGTTGTCAATCGGGAAAGTTCAACAGGAAAAATCGGAATCCACAGAAGATTTTACCGCAATTGCCGATAAAATATGGGAAATTGCAGAGCAGAACCGGGTCTTTGTCAACCGGATTCATGTTTTTCGACGCGATTTGTTGCCGCCCGGTGTCAATGGGTTTGAACCGACAGGGCAAACGCCGGAACTTCAAATCTTATACAACATCCTTGTCGAACGTTCGCCAAAGCCGAAGTTTCTTGGAACTAATCATCATAACTCCCAACAGCAGGCATTGCCGGAAGAAACAGTTATGAGTGTTGTTGAAGTTGATCCGGGCAATTATTTTGTCGGGATTCACACGATTTCGGCAGAGTCGCCGATTCAGTCTTATTATCCGGGCGGCATACTGCCATTGGAAATTCCCGATAACGCCGTCTCAAGAGCCTGGCTAAAATTTGAAGAAGGTATTCGTTGGGCGGGTTTTCCAATTGTTGAAGGCGACTGTTGTCTGGATATCGGAGCGTCACCCGGAGGCGGTTCGCAAGTTCTTTTGGCTCGCGGAGCAACCGTTTTGGGGGTTGATCCGGCAGCAATCGATCCGGTTGTCTTAAATCATCCTCAATTTACCCACCTTCAAAACCGAATCAGTCAAACAAAACGAATGTTGTATCGGAATGTTCGCTGGCTGATTGCAGATATGAATGTCGCGCCGAATTATACACTGGAAGTGTTGGAAGAATTGGCAAACCGGAAAGAAATACCACTTTGCGGAATGCTTTTTACCTTAAAATTGTTTCAATGGCAATTAGCCGATCATTTACCTTCTTACGCAGAACGATTACGTTGTTGGGGGTTCAACGACGTTCGGATCAAGCAATTGGCGTTCAATCGTCAGGAAGTGATGGTCGCAGCCAGTAGGCAGTTGTCAGTAGCCGGTAGTCAGTAGGCAGGGTTGGGATTTGGGGTTTGTGGTTTGGGATTTGTGGAGGACGCAAGCGAATCACAAACCACCAATTTGGCAATGATTTATTAGACCTTTTCTCTAAGTTCCCTTGTTCCGTAAAAAGAAAATTGAACGCCCCGAAGGGGCTTCATATCCTAGCGTAGGGCAACGCCCCATACGTATTAACTTAAGGTGAAAGTCGTTGTTTTTCAAGCATTTGCCAAATGTCTCGGAGAGAGGCAGCCTACCTTGCCTAAAGGATAAAATAAACGCTTAAGTTAATACGTATGGGGCGAGGATATTTTGCCCCTTCGGGGCGTTTTTAGGGTATTTAGAGAAAAGGTCTATTAGACTTGTTCCATTATTGTTGTTATTGTCAACAGATTGAACCGATTTTACAGATTCGTTTTTGATGAAAATCGGTTCAATCTGTATAATCTGTTGACAAAACGAAAACCTCTTTACACTCTTTTTCAAGTTTTGGAACAAGTCGAATATCGAAAAACCAAAATGCGGAAATTGCTCTGGAATTGTTTTTGCAAAATCGTCATAATCCGTTCGATTTTTCAAAATGGAACGGATTCCCACCACGCCGTCAACAAGGCAACTGACGAAAATGCTAAAAACAGACCGAATACGCCCTTGGTTTGGCGCATTCGTTTTGATGATCGCTTGCTTTTTGACAACACCAAGTAAGACTTGGTATGTTGCCGCTCAGGAACCGGAACAACCCGTTATTCATGTCCGGTTTCAAAACGGTAATGAAATCTTTTCCCCCCAAGTTCCCGTCATCCTTGAAGTTCGTCCGCAATTTTCTTCGGAAACCGAAAATTTATTCAATGAAAAAGGGTTGGGGCTGAATATCGCCGTGTCAAAGAAAAACCGATCCGACGAAATTCCCAAAGCACCCGTCACCGAACTGGAAATTCAAATCCCTGTTCATGCCAATCATCCTTGGTTTCCCGTTTCGTTTCTTGCTCCGGTTGAAGAAGGAATTTACGAGATTTCCGTCTCGCTGCAACGTAAAGATGAACGTTCCGGCAATTATTTAGGTCATTCGATCCTGAATTTTCCAAACAATCCCCTGCAACGGCGTTCGCCGAAAATGATTGCGGAAACGGTGGTTCAGTGTGTTGTTCTTCAGCCTGATCCGGTGCCGCGATGGATCGGCAACTTGGATTCAATGAAAAAAGAACTCCTCGAAACCGTCGATACAACCAATCCCGCATGGTGGAAAAGACGGCTTTCTATTCCAAGTCTTCCTAAAATTGCCAATTTCACAACGCCAAAAATTCCTGAGTTTCCAAAATTAACCGGCTTTCGCGAACGCTCGAAAACTTCAACCACAACAGAAACGCCAAACACGTTGGCAGAGAACTCCGATCTTACAGGGAAAAAACCGGCAGATGTGACTGAAAAATTGCTCAACGAATTGTATCATCAATGGAAAAGCGGCGTTTCGGGGAGGTTGGGAAGCGGACATCTTCAGGAAATCCCGACAACTCTCTCGCCAACTCTCACACCAACTTCACAAGTGTTGCCGTTTTCCGTATTGGCGGCGGCAGTGTCGAAAAATACCGAACCCGTCAATGAATCTTGGGAAGCGTTGCCGCTGCCGGTGCAAAAAATCGGTAAACCGCATCTTGTGGAATTGGATTATCCGGCGGAAATTCCGCAAACACTGGGAATTGGTGTTGTCGAACTCTTAAATGACGGCGATAAAGTTCTTCCTGTTTTGACAACGGATTCAGGAATTTGTGTTGCGGAAGAAGTTGTTTCCGATCAAGTTCCGGGTCGGGTGGTAACTCATCGGATTCTTTTTTGGCCCAAAACAAAGCAGCCCATGTTGCTTTTGGTCAACCGAGATCATCAACGCGAGGCGCGGTTCGGCAATGTCCGGCTTTATCAAATTGATTCGGATCAGGTTGGCAAAACCAACGCAGCCGCCTCACAAGGTGCAACTCTGATTCCCAAACCGTTTGACGGATTGCCGCAACGTCTTGTGGCGGGTTATCTTCACCGTGCTGATTTTTTGAACGAATTGAGTTCGTCCGTCGAAATTCAACCGAACGCCTCAACCGTAACCGATTGGCAAATTTCGTACGAAAGTTCGATCCGAATGATTGATTCGTTACGCCGATGCGGTTATGACGGGGCAATGGTCAATGTTGCCTCGAACGAGTCCATGCTTTATCCGTCCGAAAAACTCGGAACAACAACATTAAAGGATTCGCTGGAACTTTTGCTGCGGCTTTTTGACCGTGAACAACTGACATTGATTCCAACGCTTGATTTCAATTTTCTGATACCTGAATTGGAAAAGATCGTGCAGGCGAATCCCGTGTTGGCGGACGAACTGCTTTGGTCTCAATCAAACGGCGAACCGCGATATAATCTGTTACATCCGCTTGTCAGAAAAGCAATGCTTGATCTTGTTCGGGAATTAGCCGAACGATATTCCAAACATCCGTCGTTCGGCGGCATTGCGATTCTTCTGACGCCGGACGGTTCCGCCCGGTTGCCTTTTATCCATCGTGAGTTGGATGACCGGACGTTTCATCAATTCCTGCAAGAAACGCAACAAAATAGTCCGAACAGTTTGGTGATTCCGCCTGAGTTGACGGCAATCGTTTTGAACCGGCAGCAATTGTTACAACGCAATGCCGCCAGAGCGCAATTTGTTCAGAGTGATCCGAAAGCGTGGGATGCCTGGATACGTTGGCGAACACGGAATATCCGTGACTTTTATGACGATGCCGCAAAAATGGTGACAGAAAACAAACCGGATGCCAAACTCTATCTTGCCGCCGGAACGTTGTTGGATCATCCCGATATTCGATCTTATTGTTTTCCAAGTTTATCACGTTGGTCTTCACCGGTTTATGTTCTGCGAATACTCGGCTTTGATCCAACTTTGTTAGCAAAAATACCGTCGTTGGTTTTTCTTCGCCCCAGCCGTATTTCCTGTACATTGGATTCAATGGAAACGGCAAGTTATTGCGAATTTGATTCGGTTGAGACGGCGGGTCCCTTTATGAAGGACGGTTTAATATCGGGAACGTTATTTTATCATGATTCACAACGCGGTCATGTTGCGGTTCCAGCCGGATTTCGGAACCGCCGGCGTTTCGTTAAACAATTAGCGCAATCAGATGTCGGCATGTTTGTTGACGGCGGTCGGATGCTTCCGAACGGGGAAGAAGAAACGCTGTACGAATTTTTGTCGGCGTTTCGTCAACTTCCGGCGTTGCCGTTTCAAACTTTTTTATCGAAAGAGAACGGTGTTGAAAAATCGTTGCAACCGGTTACGGTACGTTATGTTGACACGCCTCAAGGTTTGGTTATTTATCTTGTCAATGATGCTCCGTTTGGTGTTGGAGTGGAATTGGCGATTTCCGCTGTACCGGAATGTTCACTGATGGAATTGAGCGGACGCCGTCTTGTTTCACCGCTCACGGTTCGCAACAATCATCTGGCATGGCAAATGGTTTTGCAACCGTTTGATTTTGTTGCGGTAAGACTCAATGACCCGAAAGCCGTGATTCAAAATGCCGAAGTGAAACGTCCTGCGTCTATTTGCGGACAAAACGGATTACTCAAACGAAAAGTCGAACAACTCAGTCAACAAATCCGCACCGCTCATAGCGGAGTTCTTTGGGAAAAACTCAGTAATCCCAATTTTGAAACAACTGAATCAGGCGAAATTACCGGTTGGAAACATTTTGGTTCTTCTTCATTGACGGCTCAACTTGATTCCGAAAAGAAAAACTCCGGTCAATTCAGTTTGAAACTAACGGGAACTTCGGCTCTTGAGAGTGAAGCGGGCATGATTCTGAGTGAAGCGTTTGAGGCTCCGGCAACAGGTCAACTTTTTGTTTCGGCGTACATCGGGGTTGATGAAAGTATTACGGAAAAGACGGAAAAAACGGGAAAGACGGGTTCTCTTCCGTTGGAGGTTGTTCTTTCTGCTCAAAAACAAGGCGAACCGTTATTCCTTTCGTATCGGGTGGAGCCGGTTGTTCTGCCGCTTCTGGTCAAATCGCAACCGCAACACGGTGTGCGTTGGTACCGGATTATCGTTCCTTTTAACCAACTTCCGACAACCGGACTGAATGATTTTTGTATCGGATTTCGTTTATTCGGAGCGGGAACTGTTTGGATTGATGACATCACACTTTATCGGACAACATTTACTTCAAATGAAATCAAGATGTTACAACAAATTGTGCTTGTTGCCAATGGGCGTTGTTCTTCGGATCGGGTTTCTGATCTTCTTATGATTCTCGAAGGATATTGGGTACAATATCTTTTCCGTCACATTCCGCAACCGGTTTCTCCGGCAACACCGGTTTCGGTTGCAACAACACTGAACGCGCCGGCGCAACCGCCTGCTGTTACATCTAAAGAAAACAAACCCTATACTTCACAAGTTCCCGCAACACCTCCCG
>JAISQH010000345.1 GCA_031274385.1 Planctomycetaceae bacterium
ACTGCAAAGCACAATACCGGCTAATTGATCGCCGTACTTTCGTGCATATTGCATCACAACATACCCGCCCATTGACAACCCGCAAAGCACGATCTTTTCTTTGACCTCCAATATCTGGAGCAATGCGTGCAAGTCATCAGCAAATTGTTCCATTGGTGTTATGTTCCAACCGCTTGGTAATTTGCTTTGACCGAGCCCTCGCAAATCCGGCGCAATCAACCGAAAATCCGTTTTCAGAATACCGCAAGTTCGGTTCCATATTGAGTGATCGAACGGAAAGCCGTGAAGGAACAAAATCGGTTGCCCTGTTCCCTGTTCCTCAACAGATAATACAATCTGATTCATTTTGTAGTGTTTCATGCAATGTATTGTACCTGCTTTCGACAGAATCGCAAGTTGCCGATTAGGAATAGACTCACTGCACTTTAGTTTTGGGCAACTTCTAAAAACTCTTTTTTTAACCACGAAAAACACAAAAAACACGAAAGAATTTTTGTTATCACTTTTTTATGATAACCGATTGACAGCAATTGTATTTTTCGTGAACTTTCGTGTGTTTTGTGGTTAGTCTCGGTTTTTAGAAGTTCCCATTTGATTGATCGTAAATCTTTTTCGGAGTTTCAATGACCGAGAACTCGTTTTGCTTCCCAAGGCGAGGTTAAACCGGCTTCAATTTGACGGGCGACATTTTCGGTTAGCGGTGTCATTCCTTGTTTTTGAGCCAACTGTTGAAGGGTTCCTGTTGCCCGGCGTTCGAGAATCGCACGGGCAATTTCTTCGTTTTCAAGCGGCATGATTTCCGCAGCAGGAATTCGCCCCGCGTAACCGGTTCCGCCGCAACAGGAACAACCGCGCGGCTCAAAATAATTCCGAACCGTCAACACAACCCCCTGAAGCCGAACCTCCAACCGTTGTTCCACCTTTTCAGAACAAGAACAAAGCCGCCGTAATAACCTTTGGCAAAGCAAAAAAGCAATACTGCTCCGAAGAACAAACGGCTCAATACCAAGTTCCAAAAAACGCCCGATTGATTCAACAGCACTGCCGCCGTGAAACGTGCTGATCAAAAGATGTCCCGTCAACGCCGCCTGAAATGCCGCTTCCGCTGTTCGCCGCTCCCGGATTTCACCAACCATCAACACCTCCGGGTCTTGCCGCATCATGTATTGCAACATCCGATCCAGTGAAAGTATCCGGGATTTTTCGCCGTGTTCCGTTGAATCCGAACGGGACGAAACTTCAATTTGCGCCACTCCGTCAATCGCATGTTCAATCGGGTCTTCCAACGAAACAATACTTCGGGGCGTTTCGCTGCAATGAACCAATTCCCGAAGTAAAGCATACGCGGTTGTTGTTTTACCGCTTCCCGAAGGACCCACAATTAAAACCGCACCACTCCGTCGTGACGCGGCTTCATGGAGTTGTTGCCGGATCGGTTCTTCAAAACCAAGCGATTCAATGGATTGGCACTGATCCTCCGGTGAAAAAAACCGAACAACCACACGTTCTCCAAAAAGTGTTGGGGCGGAACTGATTCGCATCTCCTGAACCACTCCGTCAATACGACCGCTCCGAACACGACCTTCCTGAGGAACATCCACTTTGTAAGTCAGAAGACCGGCAAAAACTTTGAGCCGCGCCGCAATTTGACCGGCATGTTCCAACGGCAAACAACCAAGAATATGCAAAACTCCGTCAATCCGAAATCGTACTTCCACACCGCGCCGATCCGGTTGAAAATGAATATCGCTTGCCGACAAATCGGCAGCACCGACAAGAATTTTATCAATCAACGCAACAATAAAATTTGCCGAAAAATCTGCCGACTGTTCCTGCGATTCCCGAAGCCAATTGTCAAAACGTTCCGTAATACTTTGTACCATCGTCGTGAACAGAGAACCGCTCAAAATGCAGAAACGGAAAAGAACGAAACAAACGAAATTTTAGTTTTAGAAATCACCCTATTTAATTTTGGTATTGGGATCAAATTTTTTCTTTGAATCGATTTCTTTGTGAACGGCTTTGAGGTCTTCTTCCGTTACTTCGGCGATGGCGTTCGGGTCACGGGCAACAGCCTTATCAATTGCTTCTATGTCGAGATTTTCAAAGTCAAATGGTACTTCCCGGAATGTTGCGTGTTGACAGATCAGATCAATCACTTTTCGTTCTATAATTTGATTTCGGATAATATCCATTTCGCCTGTTTTTTCCAAAGCCGCCCGAATACGTCTCGGCGAAGAACCATTTTGAGCCGCAATGAGTCCGATTTCCATGTTGTAATCATCTTCTGTTTCCACAATATTTTCAATTTCGGCGATTTTTTCGAGAATAAAATGTTCTTTTAAGGCGCGGGCGGTTTCCACTGTACTGTTCTGACGTAGGAAATTTTCTTGCGCCCGAATTTCAAGATTGCTGTAGCCGTTCCGTTGCAATTCCAATGCTCTCCGTCGAAATTCCCGTTCTGACTGGCGTTTCAGCAATCCCGGCGGCAGGTTCCAGTTGGCATTAACCGTCAACGCGTCCGTAATTTGACGCCGGGCGCGAAGTCGTTGCTCATGTTCCAGTTGCCGCCGCAACGTGTCAAGCACCATATCGCGGAAATCGGCTTCGTTTTCATAACCGCCGAGCCGTTCCAAAAAGGCTGTGGAAATCACCGGAACGATCATTGTTTT
>JAISQH010000396.1 GCA_031274385.1 Planctomycetaceae bacterium
AGAAATCTTCTTTAACTTCTTTCTTCCCGTAAAAAACAAAAAAGACAACCCCGAAAAAAAAATTTGAAACTCCATCAACAGAATGGCAGAGAAATTTTCAGTTTCTTGATAAAAGTGGAAGGATTCTCTTGACAAAGTCTTTCCAAAGTTTGTATGCTATACATTATTCTGTTTTGCGGTTGTTTGATTTGGTTTTGATTAAAAGGAACTCCCCATGTTTTGCCAATTTCGATTTCAAATAAAATTTGTTCTTCCGTTTTTTGTTGCGGTTCTGTTTCAACTTGTTTTTTTGAGCGTGGTGTCGGCTCAAATTGCGTTGGTAACAGGTTGGGAGGTTGATGAGTCCCTCGCCGGACGGAAAGCAGCGATTTTCACCGCGTTCAAATCGGGCAGTGTGGACGCGGATCGTGCCGGTTTGGATGCGTTTTTCGACAAATATTACTTTGCCCGATGGACACGTCCTGAAAATACAGGGCTGGTTCAGCAAACTTTTGTTAAGGAATTTCTGACCCAAGACCTCCGTGACAGCACCGGCAATGCACGGGAATATCTGCTCGCCAAATCGTTTGACACACTCAAGAAAATCGCCGCCGATCAAAACGCCTCAGCACCATCCCGTTACAATGCCATTCTGACAATCGGACAATTGGCACAACGGGAACCCGCCGGAAGAGGAACTCCGCCAACTCCTTACGCTCAAGCGTTGCCCTATCTTCTCGGCGAATACCAGAAGAAAGAAAATCCGAAATTTATTCAACTGGGTGCTCTTATCGGAATTGTTCGGTTTGCGGAAATCGGAATCGCCGACGAAACAACCAAAAATAACACCGTTCCCGAACTCTTCATTGCAACAATTCAATCCGGTCAAGCTAAACAAGATGGAAATAAAGAAGAACAGGAAATGACCGATTGGTTCCGTTCGTATGCACTGGATGGGCTGGGAGCCTTGAAATCGGTTGGCGCGAATGGGCGTGTTGTCAAGGTTTTGTCGGAAGTCATCGAAAATAATCTGGAAACAATCGAATTCCGAACTCATGCGGCAAAAATTTTGGGCGATCTGAACTTCGCCGAAGCAGGAACCGCACTCAATCAGCAACAATATCAGCAAATCGGAACGCAATTGATTGCGTTAATGAAAACGACAGCAGATGATCAATTCAAAATGGTTGACAAACTTTATAATAAAGCACGAATCTCCAAAGACGGTGTTCCGCAAGATTTTGCGGATGTTTCGTCGATTCCAACCAATACCGTCTTGGAACCGGAATTTGCGTTGCTCACTCCCGATCAGCAGATTGAAGTTACCGGTGCGGTTCAGAGTGTCAAATCGAATATTCTTAACGTGATGAACGGAATGCGCGGGACTCGCCTCACCGGAACCGCTAACGCCGGTATTCTTCCAATGTTTCCGAGCGATGACCCTGTGGCAGCCAAAATCAATGCAACCGTCAAATTGATTGCTCCGCTTTTCAAGGTTCTTGATGAAGGACCGCCGGAAGACCTCACCAAACAACGAAGTCTTAATCAATTTGGCAGCGAATTGTCAAGCGAAATGTCTTCCGGCGGTACCAGAGCAAAACCCAAAGATGACAAACCGCAACTCAAAGTTAATTTCAGTGCCATTCGGGATGCGTTGCAAAAAATGAGTGACGAACTCGGCGCGATTATTTCGGGAAGCGGCAGTAGTGCCGGTAAATAACCGGTCATCAGTCGTCAGTTGCCGGAAGTTGTTTGTTGTTGGTAAGTGAATTTTTGTTTTGGATTTTTCAGCGGAATGGATGACGCGAAAAAATTGTTGATTCTGATAACGGGGATATTCTCTGTTTTCGCCGGTTGTTCTTTAACTGTGCCGGTGGAACGTCTGTCCCTGCACGAAACAACAGTCTTGCCTTCCCAAACCGAAACGGTTGTCGATCCGTTCCTCGCGGCAATTGCCAACGAACCACAACGCGATCCGTTTACAGAACATCTTGTCCCGATAACTCCGATTGCTCCGCAAAACGTTTCGCAAAATATTGCGCAAAACGTTTCGCAAAATAATCCGCAAAAGGAACAAGAACCGTTGGCGTCTTCTATTGAAGCGGAACCTTCCGTTGAAATCATTGAAACGCCTGAAATGTCTGAAACGGTTGCAATTGTTGAAAAAGATGAAAAAGTTGAAAAAGAAGAAATAGATGAAACAATAGATGAAACTGAGGAAACAGAATCGGTTGCGCCGGAGGTGGAATTGGTGAGTGATGAGGAACAGGAACGAATTCTTTCCAAAGATATGTGGACGAAAAATATTGTGTTGGATTATTGGAAGGAAAACGAGATGAAAGACCCGTTTCCGAATCAAAGCGATGTGGTTCGAAAACGCCGGAACGAAATCAGCCGGCTTAATATGTCCGAAAAAGAAATTCAGAAACAAAAAAAATTCGATTACGAATATTCATCCGGTTTGCCGTCCACTTGGCGTTGGTTTCATCGGGACATCGAACAACTTGCCAAGATTCCGTCCGAACTGCGGGGAACGCCGGAGATTTTTTTGCATGACAAAAAATATCAGGGATCGTCTTTTCGTGTTTTGCGGGCGAACGCGGTGATTTTGATGGGTCGTGACGGCGATCCTCTTGTTGAAAAGGAATTGATTGAAATTGTTCAAAATCAATCGTTGAAAAGCGAATTACGCTGTGCCGCCGCTGAAACATT
>JAISQH010000411.1 GCA_031274385.1 Planctomycetaceae bacterium
CCGCCGCGTCCGCGTCCACCGCGTCCGCCGCCAAAACCGGGCGGTGATCCGTTGCCGCCGCCGGGAGCGCGGGCAGGAGCGGCAACTCCCGAATCTTGTGCCAGCGTTCCTGTTGCGGAAACACCGAAACCATCGAGAGCACCGGAACCGCGTCCGCCACCCAAACCGCCGCCGGGCGGAATGTCCGACGGAACAACCAGTTCGATCTTGTCGCCAACATGCAAACCTGCACGGAAAGCAAACGAATCAGGAAAGATACAGAATCTACCGCCGGTTTTCAATTTTTCAAGAGCCGAAGCCAACGTCCCTTCCTGAAAATCAACCTGAACAAGCGGTCGGCTTCCGTCTGCCCGTTTTTCAAACGCTTCGTTAATGTCAATTCCGAAAACCACCGCACCGGCTCCGGCTTGCATTGCCGGAAGACCGTTTGTTGAAAATTTTTCCGATTGACGTTGCGAAAATCGAGGTTGTTCCAACGCAATCGGCAGGAACCGTTTGGAATCAACGCCCGGTAAATTTTGAACCGTTGTGATTTCCTCATACGGAAGACCGGTCGGTAAAATCGTAACAATTGTATTGGGCAATGTCTTGGAATGAGTATAGGGAACGAGCATGGAATAGCCCGATATTTCAAGGAACGAATAAACGCCCAAACCAATACAAAGCGCGATTGTTGTACCCAATGTCCGCCAAAGGTTGCTGCTCAACTGATTGGCGAGAAGTTCTTTTCGTACACAAAGCAACCGGGCAACAAGCGGCGTCAACAGAAGTTCAACCAGTAAAATCATTGCCGGAGCCAAAAGAGCGCAGCCGAGAAGTTGTGTCGGCAAACCGACGTAAGAGTACAAAAATTGCCGGAGTTCGGCTCCTTTGGCGATGCCTTCGTAATAGATGATGATTGGATTGAGTGTGAGCAGTGCCGCTCCGATCAATCCCAAAAGAACGAACCAACCTTTCCGTATTGAGGCGGTGTAACCGCGATTCATTCCTTCAAGCGGATTGATTTGTGCGCCGCGCCACGCCGGAAAAATAGCGGCAAGAAGCGACCCGATTAAAGCGGCAATTCCGGCGGTGGTAACGGCAGTCATACCAAGTGAAATGGTTTTGCCGCCGCCGAACGCTTCCGGTTGCAGCCAAACGGTCAACTGCAAAATAAACCAACCGGCAATCATTCCGCCAACCCAACCGAAAAGGCAAAGTATGACACTTTCCCCGAAAACAAGAATCGCAATTTTCCAACGCGGCATTCCGATTGTTCGAAGCATTGCGAAAACACGGGTTCGTTCACTGATTCCCATACTGAGTGTTGTAAAAACGATCAGAATTGAGACGAGCGTTGAAAAGACAATGATCGAATTTAGAGAAGTTGCGCTGCTTCCGATCAATCCGCCGGCACCGCCTCCGTCTCTCCGATTCCGGGTTAGTCCTTCCTGAATATCGTCCGCATCCATAAACCGCATATTGATTCCTTCCGCTTGAAGATGGGCATCCCAAGTTTCTTTGAACTGCTTAACATTTGCGCCTTCCCGAAGCCGGACATAAACATAATCAATTCGTTTGGTTTCACCTTCCGGTGCCGGACTGATTTTTTCTGCTGTTTTCATTGAAACATAAACAGCGCCAACTGCGGGACTGACGTTTCCCATTGCGCCCATTCCCATTCCGCCGCCGGAGAGTTTTTGTTCAACAAGTCCGACGATTTTTATTTCGTATTCGTTTGTGTCAATCCGGCAAACAACACTGTCACCGATTTTAACGGGTTCTTCTTCCTCGCCCCAGATTCCTAAACTTGCGGCGGCAGCGGTTCCCATAACGCCTTCCATGATTGGTTCGGCGGCATTGGTATCATCGGCAAACCAGCGTCCTTCTTCGAGTTCGAACGGCGATTCTGTTGTTTCAATTCCCACAAGAGCGGGACTTTGCATCGGGGTTCCGGTTCCGGCACGCTGACGCCGCAACGCACTGCGTTCGTCGGTTTTTTTTGCCATTGTGTTACGAATTTGACGCGCCGCGGCAACCTGCATGACCAGTTCGTTGGTACGCAGTTCCTTGACAACCGATTCCGGGAATGATAACCGTGTCGGCGTTGGCGTTGGTTGACCCGGAACCGGAGCGGCAGGAGCGGTGTTGGGATTACGTTGCGGAATCATTGCCACTTGATAATGCCCAAGATAATTTTCGCCGTCCTGATCGAACCGGAGAATCATCAAGTCAATACTGCCAATAAGCCAGACAATCATGCACGACATTGCCATTGTTGCAATCACCGCCAATGAAATCCGCGCCCGATGATACCACGCTTCCCGAATAATTAATTTTAATAACAAAGCCATTTTAGTTGATAGTTGAGAGTGGAGAGTTGATAGTGGATTAGTTGATAGTTGAGAGTAAAAAGTTGACGGTGGATAGCGAAGAGTCAACAGCGGATAACGTACAGTAAATCGCTTGCGACACTCTCCACTCTCCACTATCAACTCTCAACTATCTTGCCGTCTTTAAGAACGATGGTTCGGTCACCGAAGTCAGCGACGTGTTTTTCGTGAGTCACGAGAATAATGGTACGTTTATTTTTGTCGCAAAGTTCCCGAAGGAGTTTGCAGAGGTTTTCGCTATTAACGGAATCAAGGTTACCGGTTGGTTCGTCGGCGAGAATGACCGCCGGATCCATGAGCAAGGCTCGCCCAATCGCAACACGTTGTTGTTCTCCGCCGCTGAGGGAATCGGGGCGATGCTTGCGCCGTTCCCAGATTTCGAGAGTTTTCAACAGGTCTTCGAGTTCGGAGGCGATGACTTTTCGACCTTCGATCAACGAGGGGAGTTTAATATTTTCTTCGGCGGTCAATGTCGGAATCAGGTTGAACGCCTGAAAGATAACACCGATATTTTTGCAACGGAATTTTGTTCGTGCGGCGTCGCTTAGTCCGGCAATGTTGATATTATTGATACGAATGACACCGGCGGTCGGGTCGGTCAACCCTGCCATGAGGTGAAGCAACGTACTTTTCCCAGAGCCGGACGCGCCCATGACAGTCAGAAACTCACCGCCTTTGACTTTAATGGACACATCGGTCAAGGCGTTGACGCCGGTTCGACCGGTGGGATAAATTTTCGTAAGATTGGTTACTTCGACCGGCCAATCAAGTTCCGGTGTCGTGTTGGTTTGACTCATAGTGTTTGCGAATGGAAAAGGGAAAATGAAAAATGGAAAGTGGAAAGGTAGAAAATTCCGGTTGGTGAAGCGTAAGCGAACGCCTCAAATCCAATTTATTATTTTATTGATAAAAAGTCTCCGAAGCGCGATACCCCTCGCTTACGCCTCACAAACCGGAATCGTTAATTGTTTTAATATTGTTTTGTTAAAAATTGCTGATGATTTCGGATTTTGTTGAATCTTCCATTGTGGATTTATTTTCTCAAAATACCCTGAAAGGGTAACATACCCTAGCGTAGGGCAACGCCCTACGAAAATTGATTTCGATGACATTCGCCCCAACGGGGCAACCTATCAAGACCAAATCTATTTGTTATTGTTATTATTATTGGGGCGTTGCCCCGAACGGTGTTCGTGAATCTATTTCGTAGGGCGTTGCCCTACGCTATGATATTTGACCCTTTCAGGGTAATTGTAATGTTAATCTTTTGTTCCGGCGGTTTGCGGAGTACCGCAAGCCGCCAGCTATTTTAAACAATTGAATGACTCCGTTGGGGTCAAATACATGGTACATCTCGTTTATGTATTACAAACTTAAGCAAGTGATTGTGGCATAAGTAGGAATCAATAATATAACGTAATATTCAATAACAAATGTAGGTTTCAATAATACCCTGAAAGGGTGTTTCTAAAATAGCCAGTGGTGAACGGTACTCCGTTCACCACTGGAACGGTTGGAACGGTTATTTTAAACAATTGAATGTCCCCGTTGGGGTCAAATATATGGTACATTTCGTTTACGTATCATAAACCGGATGATTTTAATTTAATTATTAAATTGTTTCAAAAACCATGCCGATTCATTGTCCGGCAACGACTTCACCGCCGTCGCATGTACTCATTGCCCGCCAAATATTTAAGGCGATATTATCTGAAACAAAATGAACGCTCCCATCGCCATAACAAGCGTTCACCCCGCCATTGTGGTTACTACTCGTAAAGTTATAAGCGGAACTCGCAGGACGAATCCATAAATAACCGGCACCAAAATTCGGAGTACAATAAGTCGAAAAACCTGTGGAAAAGGTTCGCGACGAAATCCAAGGAAAGCCGCGGTTTCCTTGTGATAGTCCTGTCGTAAAAGCACTAATATCAACATCTTTATAAGTGTTAATATCAGTTTCGTCGTATCCGGGAATGCCGCTAGAACTCGCCGCTAATCGGCAACGTTCTTTTTTCGACGGTTCCGCAGACGGTGCTTGTCCTGGCGCAAGCAATGTTTCCGACAAGGCAAGCGTGTTGCTTGTTCCGTCCGGTATTTCCAATCCGCTGTGTTTTCCCGTAAAAAGTCCATCACCTGCTCCTGCCTTTGCAACATTGGCATTTAGTCCCGTCCCCGTTCCGTTACAGTAAACATAATTCGTGCCTGCTGCGTCCCGATAATCTTCCGGCGGGTGGTAACCGCCGCCGCCGATTATGGACATTGATTTCGTTAGCTGTTCCGATTCGCTCGGACAAGCCAGTAAATTAAATTTCAAATCGAGAATGGCAACCGCGTCTGTGTGCATTGTTGATGCCATCGAATAAACAGGGGAACCCACCGGAAACGATTGGAGCAGCGCACCTTGCTCAATGTACGGCAGAATACGCACATGCACTGAGGTATCGGTATTGTAATTACTATCTGTCCAGCCGTCTTTCGGGATGACTTCTTGTCCCGGCAAAGCGTTGTAGGAACCGTAGTAATTGTGCAGCGCAATTCCGTACTGTTTCAGGTTATTCGTACACTGCATACGTCGTGCTGCTTCCCGTGCCGCCTGAACCGCAGGCAAAAGCAAGGCAATTAACACGCCGATAATCGCAATCACAACCAGTAATTCAACAAGCGTGAACCCCTTCGGTCTAAAATAACATCTCATTTTTTTGCTCCTTATTTTTCATATAAGAATCATTGGTGTAGGGTTTAACCGAAGGGGTTCAATTCGGTACGTTTTTTTAATTATTTGATATTGAAAACGGAAAACATTTTCAATTGTTTCCTTTTCAATTATTGGCAATAGGCGAGAACGAGAAGCACAAATCCTGTAACAAGATTCGGGTCGTTTTCCATCCATTGCCGGGAACCGTCGTTGACCCATGAGCCGTTCTCTTTTTGTTTCGAGAGAAGCTCTTCGGACAATTCGGTTTTCCATGCGTGTTTGTTGCCATCGGCTGTTTCAATCTCGTTGAGTTGCAGCACATCCAACGATTTCGACATCGTATGATAATAGTAGAACAAACCGTTGGCTCCGCGACCGGGATGTTCTTTCACACTGTAATGTTTCGAAATCCAATCAAACGCCGCCTTAACCCGTTTGTCGTCCTTGTTGAGACCCGCGTAAATCATGCTCTTGAGCCCGGCGTAAGTCATCGCTCCGTAACTCCGAAGACTTTCCTCCGCCGATTCCATTCTCGACGCTCCGGGTTGATTAACGTAAATAAAACCACCGTCCAGATTCTTGGCGTTCGTTGCAACAAACGGCATCGTATTGTGTTCCGATTCCAGATTCTGGCAACGTGAAACAAAAACAAGTGCCTTCTGAATAGCAGGATCGTCCGCGTTTTTGCCGGTCGTCTTCAGAGCGTCAAGGAAAAATTGAGTGTTCGACAAATCAGGTCGCGTTGTGCCGCCGTAACCCACTCCGCCATAATGGGCGTCTTCCGGTTTGACATCGCGTTCCTCCGTGTATTGCTGCTTGAGAATAAACTTCTGAGCGTTGGCAAGCAATTCGTCATACGGTCCTTTGTCCGTCTTTTGGGCTTTCTTGATCGCTTCGTTCGCTTTGGCAAAACACATCACCGCACAACATGTTTCGTAATTCTGGAAAAATCCGTCCTTCGTGTACACGCCGCCGTCTTCGCGAATCGAATTTTTGATAAACGCCAACCCTTTTTCCACCATCGGATCATCCGGTTTAATGCCGGAATCAAGCAGTCCGGCAAGAATAATCATCGACGGACCAACGCCGCTTCGAGGTGAAGCAGACCAGCCGCCGTTTTCACCCTGCGCCGAGCGAAGGAACGCAACACCTTTCTCAACAGCCTGTCGGATTTTCGTTGCATCCTGCGCGACTGCCAATGTTGCAGTCAAAAACAAACACAATACAGAAAGTGTCAATAAACGTCTCATAATTAATTGGAAATTGAAAATGGAGAATTGAAAATGGAAACAATAGAGAAAATGGAACCGGCGCGCAACACTTGCGCAAACAATTCATTATTCACTATCAACTATTCACTAAATCTCATTCCCGTCGAACAACGGTTTGAGCAATCAGTGTAAAACCAGTAAGAAGTTCATCGTCCGCCAAACGATGAATAACAGATTCGGCGTCAATCAATGAAACCGAAACAGATAATTGTCCAAGAATCCTGATCAGTGTTTTCAAATCACGTGGCGAAACCGGCACCACAATAGCGTTGCAACTTGCAAGATCAAGACTGAACATTCCAAACAACGTCTTGGAATGACCCGCCGTCAATATTGCGTACCGAAAAAGATTCCAATACGGAAGTGCAACACGAACAGTCACTTCCAATTCTGTCGGACAATAAAAATTCCGGCTCAAAAAAACCAAAACATTCAACCCCGATATTTTTCCGATTTTTTGTACCGCTTCGGAAAGAACCGGCAAATCAGCAGAGTTCGCTCGTTTTTGAACAAGTTCGGCAGAACGGTTTAATTTTGTCAAACCTTTATTGATTGTGTTTTGGGCTTGTCTTTTGAATTTTTCCTGAAGTTCCGGCGACAAATCGGCAGTCCGGTTTCGGATTGAATCAAGATACTTTTGCGACCGCTCCCGCAACTGCTGTTCAAAAGAATCGTTGTAATAAACGATTTCGTTTTTACCAATCCTTTCAGCAAACGATTTACCAAAGAATTTACCAAAAAATTTACCAAGAAAATTTGTTTCAGTCCCCACAACAAAAAACAAGCACAAAGCGCAAAAAATCACCGCAATACCGCATGATTTTTGATAAAAAGAACGCTTCGCAGTCATAGGAACCTCAACTTGCCATTCAAACAATTAGGCAAAACAATTGAGCAAAACAATTAAGCAATTATCTTAGCAACTCATAAAAAATTGTCAAGCACTTTTTTTCATTTTGTAAAAATTAAATCAAAATAATCGTTTCCATACTTAATTTGCCGCACTTAAAATTTTTCCTACTGTTCATTTGGTGGAGAGTTTCAATTAGACAAGGTTGCCTACCTTATCTAATTGAAACTCAAAAAACGGAACGGAAAAAAAGAACACCGAAAACGAAAGTAGAATGAGTATAGTTTTACCAACAAAGCCGGTAAGCATCGAAAACGGGACCGTCAACACAAGTTCTTCGGTAATCCCACGTGTCTGCTTCGCAACGGCATTTGACAACACAACCGTAGCAAATTCCCAAACCGCAACTCATGGATGTTTCGAGTGAGACTTCGCAGGGCAGATCGAATTGCCGGGCAACCTGAAACGCGGCATGAAGCATCGGGTGCGGACCGCAACAAAGAATTCGGGTTGATTCGCCGGGCTGATAGACTTTGGAAATCAAATCGGTTACAAAACCATGATAACCAATCGAACCATCTTCCGCAGCAAGATGAATCTCAATACCCAGTTTTTCAAAATCCTCCATGCAAACAATACGGCTGGCAGTTCGTGTACCATAAAGCAACGTACAACGGGATTCCGTTTGCGTTTGGCAAAGATTTTCAGCCAACATAAAAAACGGCGTCTGACCAATTCCACCGGCAACCATGATTGTGTGAGCCGCATCGGATAGAGAAAAACCGTTGCCAAGCGGAGTCCAAAAATCAAGACGATTACCCGGTTGCAGTTCGGCAAGTCGGCTCGTCATCTTCCCGACAACAAGATAAACGACTTCAAGAATGTTTTCCGAAACCCGATAAACAGCAAACGGTCTGCCTAACAATGGATCAGAACCGCCCGGCAATCGAAGCATGACAAACTGCCCGGCGTTGATGACCGGTAATGGTTCTTGTACGTTAAGAGATAAACGAAACGTCTTTTCCGCCAACTCAATATTGGTCTCGACAATTCCGCTACCGTGCCAGATGTTGCGTTGAGTACCGGACATGACCTTTAATCACTAACGTTGACTAATTCAGACGTTCAACCTCGTCGCGCGAAAGACCCGTTATATCGATTATCGTTTCACAATCCATTCCACGCCGCTTGAGTTTACTCGCCACTTCAAGTTTCTCTTCCGCTTTACCTTCGGCTCTAGACGCATCCATTCCTAGGTGGTAATCGACCAAAAACAAATGCCGTTGACGGGCAAGTTCTCTCGCCTTGGGGTCAGACGTAAACCGTCGAAACTCCCGGTGCGCCTCAATAATTCGTGGATCGTCTTCAGTTAATGCTGTCATTTCTGGAAGGAAAATATCAATTGTCGTACCGGAAATATGATTCTAATCCAACCTTGATTGAGCACTTTTAAGGAACTGGAAAAAGAACTCCGCATTCGAGTTGGATTTAAGAAGCCGTGTTGTCAAGGCTTCCATCGCATCGGTTGGATTGCGTGAGGACAGGGTTCGCCGAATCAATGTTGCCGCATGAAGGATTTCAGGAGGAAAAAGTTTTTCTTCGCGCCGGGTTCCTGATTGACCAATGTCAATGGCGGGCCAAATACGTCGTTCGGCTAATTTTCGGTCGAGGACGAGTTCCATATTACCGGTTCCTTTAAATTCCTGAAAAATCAGGTCATCCATACGGCTTCCGGTTTCGATGAGAGCGGTTCCCACGATGGTGAGCGACCCGCCTTCTTCGAACGCGCGGGCGGTTGCGAACAATTTTTTCGGAATATCCATTGCTTTGATATCAACACCGCCGGACATGGTTCGACCGGTATTGCCGACCCATTTATTGAACGCTCTTGCCAACCGTGTAATCGAATCCAGAAGCAAAAAGACATCTTTTCCCATTTCGGCTAAACGGCGGCAACGCTCGACAACCAATTGCGCAAGCCGAACATGAGACTCAATTTCACGGTCGAGACTGCTGGCAACAACTTCGGCGTTGACAGCACGCCGGAAATCGGTCACTTCTTCAGGACGTTCATCAACCAACAGGATAATCACTTTAACGTCAGTGTGATTTTTGACAATTGCCTGACTGATATGGTGAAGAAGGATTGTTTTTCCGCTTCGGGGCGGCGCAACAATCAAAGCACGTTGCCCTTTTCCAAGAGGAGTCAAAATATCCATGACTCGTGTTGTCAACGGTTGGGGACCGGTTTCAAGCCGGAGCCACTCTTCCGGGTTGATGGGAGTCCGCTCGTCGAACGGTTTAATATTCGGATAATCCTCCGCCAAAATCCCGTCAACATCTTTGATTTCACGAAGGCGTGGACCTTGTGTTTTCGTACCGGGCTGAATCAGACCGCTGATGAGAACACCTTCCCGAAATCCGTATTTTTCGATCATACTTCCGGGAACAAACGGATCCGTAATGATTCGGGCGTAATCGTTGTTCGGATCACGAAGAAAACCGTAACCATTCGGATGCAACTCCAACGCTCCGGTTACTTCGTAATAGGCGTTCGGATCGCCTAACTCCATAACTCCGGTTGGAGCACCGCCCGGTTTTGCTTTCTTGAAGTTATTATTATTTTTT
>JAISQH010000117.1 GCA_031274385.1 Planctomycetaceae bacterium
ACAGTCAACCTTCTTTTTTCGATATAGAAAATCAGTTGGATAAGATTCACTCGCTCAACGATTTTCTTGTTCGTCTTAATGCTCTTATTAATCGGCAGCGAACAGAATCCGATTCAAGAGGACTTGCAGGAGCGAGGCTTTACGTCACAAATTTGTGAGAAGGGCGTACGAAACAATCTGTTGACGTCGTTCCAACGATTTTGTAACCGAATCAAGTCAAGTGTACGTTGCCGGATTGAGCATATTTTTGGAGCACAAAAAAACGAACGGGTGATGAGACCTTACGAACCATCGGCGGAAAAAGAGCACGATTTTGGATCGGAATGCGAAATCTGGTGAGTAATATGTGCCGTGCCATTGTCCTGTTGAAGGCAAAATAGCGAATACTGTACCAAAATGTAACGTATTCACCATAAATTCAATGCCGAATACCAAAATCGGAACAAAAAAATCACCCTTCTTGACAAAAAACAAGGCAAACTAATTTAAAAAACAAAAATTCTTCGCAAAATGCGTTTTTAGAAGTTCCCTAAAGGGAACATAAACAAACGATGAATATAAATATCTTACTCGATTTTGACATCGAATGCGCGAATTTCGCTCACACTTGACCGGTGATACGTCGATATTGTCTTGGTCGTAGGCGTAACTGTTTTTCGGAAGGGGCAAAACCATTGAAAACGAAAATGAAAATAAAAAATGAGAATGAGATATTATGACGATAAACGGTGAACCCCCCAGCCGAAGGTGGGGCGTTAGTTGTTGAATTCGGCATAGTCCTCACTAACAATTTTACAATTGTAATAATATCGGCGGACATAAGAATTTTCCTATGGAACCGAATACTTGGCAACAGGTATTCGGTTTTTCTTTACGCCGATTTTTATCTGGACACATCCTGACAATTTGACCTAATTTTTGAAATTTTATGAATCTTTTTTGCAAACCAACAAAAAACTTTGCCCCTTTTTTTATGCTAAAACGTTTGTAAAAAAGATGTGTGGTATAACAAGTTCTCGTTCTTGCGGGGTGTTAGGAAAAGCGTAAAGCAATCCGCTTGCGTCACTCTCCACTATCAACTCTCCACTAAATTCCCCCCTTTTTTCTTTGTTCAAACGTGATATGATTAACAACAAGTTATGGTAATGAAATAAGATACGTGTTGTTGTTCCCCTATTGGCATGATTAAAGACCTCACTCAAGGCAATCCGGCAAAGTTAATTGTTCTTTTTACAATTCCCTTGCTCATCGGGAATCTTTTTCAGCAATTTTACAGTATTGCGGACACATTCATTGTTGGTCGGACAATCGGTATGAACGCCTTGGCGGCGGTTGGTTGTACCGGTTGCCTGATGTTTCTAATCATTGGTTATATTTTCGGTTTCACTTCGGGAACCGCCATCATCACCGCTCAACGATTCGGCGCCGGAGATATGGACGGAGTACGGCGAAGTTTTGCAGTCAATCTCGTTCTTGGTGCATTGATGGCGGTTATTCTGACCATCGTGGGAGTTGCGTTTGCCCGGTCATTACTGAGTCTGATGCAAACTCCACCGGAAATTTTTGAAGATGCCTATCAATTTATCATCATTATTTTTTACGGCATGGCAACTTCCATGTTGTTCAACGTCCTGTCAAACAGCTTGCGGGCAGTCGGAAATAGTCAGGCTCCACTCTGGTTTCTAATCATTTCCTGCGTTTTGAACATTATTCTCGTTTATCTTTTCATTTGCGGTTTCAAAATGGGAGTGGAAGGTGCCGCACTGGCAACCGTGTTGGCACAACTTGTTTCCGGTTTACTTTGCCTGCCGTACATTCTGAAAAAAGGTTCCGTTTTCCAATTAACAAGAAACGATTGGAAATTCGACTGCCGCGAATTATGGGAACATCTTCGGATTGGTTTGCCAATGGGATTTCAACTTTCGATTATTGCTATCGGAGTTGTTGTACTTCAATTCGCGTTGAACAAACTGGGGGCGGTTCCTGTGGCGGCGTTCACGGCGGCGCAACGAATTGATATGGTGGCGGTGTTGCCGCTCATGTCGTTTGGTGTGACAATGGCAACCTTCACGGCTCAAAATTACGGGGCAAGGCAGATCGGCAGGATTCGTAACGGTGTCGCTCAATGTGTGGCAATGTCCGTTTCCTACAGTATTCTGATCGGATTGGTTCTTATCTATTACGGCGGTTATTTTTCGAGTTTCTTCATCGTTGCCAATCCCAATGCCGTGGCGTTGTCGCACAAATATCTGATTGTCAACGGCAGTATGTACTTCATTTTGTCGCTTCTATTTATTTTCCGTTATTCGCTTCAAGGTTTGGGAGAAAATGCCGTTCCCACTCTTGCCGGAGTGATGGAACTGGTAATGCGTATTTTTGCGGCATTGATTTTAACCGACTATTGGGGCTATCTCGGCGCATGTATCGCGAATCCTCTGGCTTGGCTGGGTGCCTGTGTCCCACTCCTTGTCGCGTTTCTCATTTCAATGAAACGATTGAAAAACAGTCAGTTGCCAGTCATCAGTAGTCAGTAACAAAAATGAATCTTTTTGGCGGTTTCATTGGTTTTTCCGGTTTTTTGAAGAGACGGAACATTGAGAGTGCCGCGTTTGTCAGATTGACAAAGATTCCACCTAACGGTTAAAGCAGCATAATAGACATTTTTTTGGCTACAACCGAATCGCATGTTTTATTTCTACCGCTTGGATTAACCTATTTCAATTAACAAATTTTCCGGTTCTTATCAAAATCAATTATCTATTTCATTGATTTCGTTTTTTTATTTGTTTGGTTGTTTCATTGTTTCGTACTTTCAAAAAACATGGAAACATTCCATTTTCTGTTTTTGTAGTAAAAAAATCGTGAATTGTTGCTCCGATTTTCTCTAAAAATCTGTAACTGTATCAATTTTTAAAGAAAATACCTCTTGATTTATTATTTTATTTTTGTATAATATTCATAGCCAGGTGAAAAATTTTACTTTCGTGTATCATTTTTACCTTTTGTGTATTGTGAGTGTATCATGAACGGCTTGGTCAATAGTCGTTCGTTTATCCATCAACCCTAAACAAATTTACATGCCATGCCAAAAAAAGCGGTGAAAAAAGTTAAACGTTCCACAAAACATTCGGCAGCAGGACGACCGAAAGGAACCGGAAAATACGGTTGCGAAACCAAAGTGATTCGTGTTCCTGTTTATTTGGTTGACGAGATTTACGAGTTTATTCGACGTAAAATCAATCGTTAACCGGAACGTTGGAAGTAACCAAAGGAAGTTCGAGTAAATACGGTTTAACCGTATCGAGTTTCTTAAAACCGATCCCTTTAACGTTCATAATTTCCTGATGATCGTTGAAGGGACCATTTTTTTCCCGATACGTGGTGATTCCTTCCGCCAATTTTTCTCCGATACCGGGAAGAGCCTGAAGTTCTTCGGTGCCGGCGGTATTCATGTCAACCAGAAATCGGTATTCTTTTTTTTGTTCCGATTTCCATTCTTTTTGAGAAACAGAAAAATAAAAGATGACGGCAAAAAAGAGTGTCAAAAGAACAAGAACTGTTCGTTGATCCTGATCGCGAAGTAAAAATCTCATGGCACACCGCAACCGGAAAACCGGTGACAAAAATGAACCGTTCTGTTTAGTCTTGTTTCATGCAACATTTTTTGTACTTTTTTCCGCTACCGCACGGGCAGGGATCGTTGCGTCCAACAACAGGTTCGGTGTTACGAATCGGCTGACCGAAACCTTTTTCCATCAGATTAATCTCGCCGCGGTCATGTTTTCGCATCATGTCGCTTGCAGTTGTATCGCCGGTCATTTCGTCCAACATCTGATACAACATGTCGCGGTTGTCAGCCGCGTCTTCAAAATCCTTTTCGTACAATGCCAATTCCCGATTGAGTTCTTCGGAATCTTCTTCAAAATCAAGATAATTGTACTCAGCATTGCCCGGCGGCTCAAATGGATTTGTCTGAATGTCTTTAAGCCACTCCGACGGATCCATTTGACAACGTGCTTTACCGGTTTCGACCATCTTCGCCATTTCTTCCCAAAAGAGCCGGAGTATCGGATGAGCGTTTTGTGCCGACTCCAAATGTTTTCGAACCGGCTCTTGCAAGGATTCAAAGATTGCCAATGCTTCCGTGCCTTTTTTTCGTCGCAATAAGTTGTTGGCTTCGGCAAAGGCTCGTTTTTCCTGACGAAATTCACCAGCCCCAATCACATCATACAAACGAATGACCGCCAAATGTTTGATTTGTTCTCTTGTTTCCTCCAAAGAATTTTCGTGTTTGAATTCAATAAGCCGTTGCGCCCACGTTTCAAAAAGTGCGTCCGCATCCGCTTCGCGTTTTCCGACGAGAAGCAAACAACCGTAAGAGATTGCCGCGAGACAATAATCATAGTTTGACGGTGCTGGATCAGGAAGCAAACCGCGAAATTGTTCAAAAATTTCCAATTCACGCTGTCCCCAAAGAATCGCATCGTCAATTCGGTTCAACGCACAAAGTTGTTCTTCAATATAACGGATTGTTTTATTCTGTGATTGTAACAACTGCGCCGTCGGCATAAGCCGTTGGTGATCGTGAATACGAAGATATTCCTGATCAAGCCCTTCGAGATTGTCTTCAATCAAACGCCGCCGTTCGTTGTACGTTTTTTCAAATTGTTGAAATGATTTTTCATGTTGTTTCTGAACGGAAAAGAGAAACGCCAATCCTTCCATTGCATCCAAAAGCATTGACCGGAATTCGAGATTTCCTTCGTCGATTAGTTTTTGTGCGTGTTTAATAGATCGATGATACCATTTTTCCGAATCGTCATACCGTCCGATGGCGAGATAAGATCGTCCGATTCCGACATAGACGCCGAAAAGATTGATCCGTGTTTCTTTAAAATCAATGAGAATAGGCGAATCAAGGACATTCCGTGCTTTGAGGAAAAATTTCAGTGCTGTTTTCCAATGTCTTCGGTGCATTTCCATTTGCCCGTGTTGGATGTCCACCACCGCTTCATTATGCTTGATTCCGAGTTGTAACATCGCCTGATGTTCGATTTCCTCGTTGGTCGATTTTTTTTTCTTGTCCGCGTTTTTATTTGGTTTTCCGAACAAATCCGCAAAAGGGATTTTCTCTGCACTTTCGGCTTGAGCGGTTTTCGAAATCTTAATGGTGGTTGCTGCTTTGTTAAAGAGTTCTTTCATCACTTCGATGGCTTGGGCTGCTTCGTCGAACCGCCCCAGATGTCTCAGCGCGTCGGCACGGCAACGCGACAGTTCCGCCAACCGGCTTTCCAACTCCGCGAAATGCTGCTTTTTATCGGTTTTCAAAAGCGTTTCGAGTTCCCGAACCGCAATATCAAATAGTTGAAGAGCTTCTTCGTATTCATGATATTGGAGGATCAAATGCCCTTTTCGAAACGGAATTTCCGCAGGAGCGGCAAACAACGCCAGATTACGATCACCTTTATCGGAGCGAGGCTTCAGAGCGACAGCCAACGCCTTATCGTAATATTCCAATGCTTTTTTCCTTTCGGCGCGGCTGGCGAACATATCGGCTAAACGCAACATCGCGTCATAACGCTTGTCCTCAAAATCATACATCGCCAATTTGTCAATCAAATCCTCAGAGTCGAGCCGAATGATAATTTTTTTGCCTTCAACAGAACTACGGTTACGAATATCAACGAAACGGTTTTGCTGTTTCTCAGATGCTTGTTCCGCAAGCTCTTCGTAATGCAACATATCGGCAATTGCCGTTTCGCGGTCACCGATTTCGAACTTCCAGATTCCGCGCGAACGGTAAGCATCAAGAAGAGGAAGCCAATCGGTAAAATGAGACGAATTCGGATCAAACCGTTGTTCTATGACGCGAATTGTCTGATCGAGAATCGCAATCGCGGCTACGGTGGCGTTATTTTTTTCATGGAGGTCTTCGGCATATTGATGAACGTCAAGTGCCCATTCATTTTTGACATCATGAAACTCATCTTCGGCAAGACGTTCGACCCAGTTGGAATAATGCTTAAAAAACGGAGTTTGATCGAAATGTTTGCCACTTTGCAGAGCGGCGATTCGTGAAAACGACAAGGTCTGCGAAAGCGGAATGATGAGTTCTTTTCGAAATTCGATCTGTCCTTCTTCGAGGAGTGTTTCGGTCAATTCGATCAGTTCTTCGATTGTTTGCAAGGCGTTCCCGAACTGACCTTCAAATCCGTAAGCAGTAGCAAGTTTGCCCAGTTTATCAAAAAGTATGCGGCGACGTTCTAACGCACCGTGTTGAACTGCATTACGAAGTTTTTCGACTTCGGGTTTGAGTTTGGTTGAAGAATCAAATGAAAAACCCGGTATATTGGGAAAACCACTCATTTTAACTTACTCCGGTTGTTGAAAACGATTAATTCAGACGTTCAATTTCGTTACGTGAAAGACCAGTTGCCTTCGCGATGGTTTCACAATCCACGCCAAGATGTTTTAAATTACGTGCTGTTTCGATCTTGTCTGCTTGCCGTTTTGCCTCGCCGATAGCAATACCCTCTTCACGACCTTTTGCTTTACCTTTTTTTTCTGCTGTTTCGATGGTTGCAAGATAGGTACGGTAGCCGTCCAATTCGAATTGATAGATTTCACGTTCCATTTCGGGCATTGCCGCAATCTCGGCTGTTTGGAACGCTTTCTTGAAAACTTCCTCATTGAAAATGACCGGAATCTGTTCAAGACTGGGCAGGTTTTTCAAAAAATACAACCACTTATCACGATGGGTTTCCAACTCTGTTTCTGTTTTGGTAAAAAGCGGCATCTGAATGTAAATCAGTTGGAGTTTCTCGTAAAATTCTCGACCGTGTTGATCTTTCAGCGAGGCTTTGCAGATCAAGTCCGGTTCAGGATTGTCTTTATCATATTGAAAATCGAGTATGCCAATAAAATAGACCGTTAGTTGCTGATAGTTCCAGAGACCTTTTTGTCCCTGTTTGCGAATCGGATGAGTAACGTAATAAACGGAACGATCTTTGAAAAATTCTTGCTCTGCCTTTTGCATTTCAACAATAAACGGCTCTTTTTTTTCATTTTCGCAATAAATATCATAAATCGCGCGGCGATCAACATACGAATCTCCAAGTTGGTCGGCATTGCGAAATTCAAGCGTTGCAATCTGATGCTTGGGCGGCAAAAGCGTGTTCAAAAAATCGATCAGCAAATCTTTATTTGCTTCTTCGCCGAAAAGTTTTTTGAATCCAAAATCGGTGTACGGATTGATAAATTTTGACGCCATGGAAAATACTCCTTTACATTTTGATATTGATTTTACATTGAAAACACGCTAATTCAATAGCCCCCGCCAGTCAACCAGTAGCCGATTTTAACGAGTTTAAGCAGTCCGACCGGGTGGTGAAAAGGTAATGGCAATCGTATCTGTGAAGGGTTATGAAAAAAATCTTGAAATCACTAGTGTCCGGTTAATTTGACAAAAATTTGCTATAACCTTTTTTATTTATTAAGTTTGTGTAAAATTTTGACCTGCCACGACTTCAATTTCGATTGTAAATAAAATCTGTATTTTAGTTTTTTGTGTAGATTTTTCACGAAAAAGGCGAAAAAACACAATTTCGATACAATAACAATCTACACTTTTTACAGATTTCATAATCGTACAAATTTCGATCCGGCATTTAATTTTAAGCGTTTTTACATAAAAATTTACAAGTGTCTATGTCAATTATTTTCTAAACGCATTGATATTATTAGAGTTATAATGGGACACTAGTAAGTTCTAATTTGAAATATTCACGGATATTTTACTTTTCGCTGCAAAACCACAAAGAAGCATCATGAAGAAAACACGAAACTTTTCTAAAAATGTTTCGTGTTTTTTCGTGGCTTCGTGGTGAAAGAGTGAAAAATGAAGTAAAATAAAATGAAGAAGTAACATGTCTGAATGATTACGAAACATTTAACCTTTGTACAAAAAAATGACCAATCTTCTTTTTCGATTTTCAACGGCACTTTTTATTGTTACCGTTTTTATTGGTTTTTCCGGCATCTGTTTGGCGTCTGATGTTGGTAAGCGGTACCCATCAGAAAAAACAACTTGGGTCGATCCGGTTACAAAAAAAACATTGACTGTATTGACAAAGTCGGCGTTTAACGATCAGAAACCGTATCAAACTCACGAAACCTGGACAGCAGACGGAAAATGGATCATTTTTCGTTCCAACCGAAGCGGTCGCGGTAACCAAATTTTTGTTGTCAACGAACAAAGCGGCGATATTGTACAGTTGACCGATGATGAATCACTCGACAGTGCGTCAATGAACCTTTCCCGCAAGGAAATGAAAATGTTTTACATGCGGGGAAGTTCGCAAAAATCGTTACGCCAACTCGTCGAATTGAATCTTGCCAAACTCTTGCCCGATGTAACAGCAGGAACTGTTAAAAATCCAATGGAATACGAACGTATTATTGTAACGTTGCCATCGGATGGCAAGAGTTCCGGTTTCGCGTTGGATGCGGATGAGAGCCGTTTGTATTGGGGCAATGTCCTCCGCGAACCCTCGCCGGAATTTCTTGAAACAGAAAAGGTGGAAAAAAAGAAAAAACCACGACATGCCGATCCGTCAGTTTCCGATGGTTATACCAGCCGTCTTTCTGCAATTGATATTAAAACCGGTACGATTTCAACGATTCTCGATCTGAATTTTCGGATTGGTCATGTTCAAGCCAATCCGTGGGTTCCGGGTGAGGTGTTTTATTGTCACGAAACCGGAGGCGATGCGCCGCAACGAATCCGATCCGTCAAAACCGATGGAACCAATAATTGTGTCGTTTATTGGGAAACGCCGGATGAATGGGTAACACACGAAGTGGTCTCCGCTCCCGACGAAATGATGTTCATTCTTTCAGGCAACGAAGCGCGATTGCGGGAAAAACCGTGCGGAATTGCCGTCGTCAACTTGCGAACAAAACAAATGGAGTTGCTTGGTCAAACCAGTGAAATCTTTTGGCATTGTAACGGTTTGCCGAAAAATCACCGGGCAGTTGGCGATACTCACAAAGGAAGTATTTTTGTTATCAATCGGGAAACAGGGGAACGTATCCGATTAACAACAGGACATCCGATGAAACCCGATCACACGCATCCGATCTTCAGTCCCGATGGACTCCGAATCCTGATCCAATCCGGTATTCTCAATGAAGGAAAAACTCTCGATCTAATGACAATTAATGTTCCGTAAATCATTGCCGAATTTCCGTGGCGGTTTTATCAACCGCCTTGTAAATGGGAGGAAATTTTTTGGCAAAGTGCCGGTACGGAGTCATTCGACTGTTGATCCCATTCGATACGAAAATGTTGTATCTTGCTTGAATTTGTTTCGGAATCAATCAACTCGGCACTTTCAACAATATTTCGGCAGAATAAATCGGATCGGACAGAATGAATCGCACCACGCCGATCACGAAGTTGAAGCGGACGCGTCCGGCAAAGACGATGGCATGGCGTGTCCGGCTTGACCAGATTGGCTCGCCAAAGACAATGTTCCATCATAAATAAGGGTATTCGACCCATAACAATCTGTTCGATTTTTGTTACATGAACAAACGAAAGAAGTTCTTCGATCTGTTTTTCGTCAAGATCCCAACCGAACGTCACCCGTTCCGCTCCCCAGTCAAGAATTTGACGAAACGATAAGTCATTGATAAGATTCAGAGAGAAATCGGCAATCACCGGGATTTTTCGTTCCCGAAAAAAAGCAATCTCCTCAAGGTTCCGGGCTAAAACCGCGTCCGGTTCCAGATCGGCAAACTTTTTCAAGATTGCCGATTCACCCGGTTTCAAAATGCGCGGTAATACGGTAACAAATTCTCCCTTGAGCCGCCGAACCGCTTGAGCCGCAATCACGTATTCGTCCATCTCCCGAAATTCAGCGTAAAAAGACCGGCAACCCGATTCCAAAATTTGTTGCAATATCAAATCGTCTTTGAACATTTGAATCTGTCGCAATAAAAGATGGATTGTCGGACGGTTGTTTTGAGACTGGGAGGATAATTGTTCAAAATGTTCAGATTGTTCAAAATGTTCAGATTGTTTAAAAAGTTCAGATTGTTTAAAACTTCGGTTTTCCGCGCGAAGTGATTCCAGCGCATGATCGAAAAAAATCGGTTCCGAAAATTCAGGCTTGCAGGCATTCAGTTTTTCGATCATTTCACGCCGTAGTTGACCAAGAACAC
>JAISQH010000120.1 GCA_031274385.1 Planctomycetaceae bacterium
ACAGTCAACCTTCTTTTTTCGATATAGAAAATCAGTTGGATAAGATTCACTCGCTCAACGATTTTCTTGTTCGTCTTAATGCTCTTATTAATCGGCAGCGAACAGAATCCGATTCAAGAAGACTTGCAGGAGCGAGGCTTTACGTCACAAATTTGTGAGAAGGGCGTACGAAACAATCTGTTGACGCCGTTCCAACGATTTTGTAACCGAATCAAGTCAAGTGTTCGTTGCCGGATCGAACATATTTTTGGAGCACAAAAAAAGCGAATGGGTGATGAGACCTTACGAACTATCGGTAGAAAAAAAGCACGATTTTGGATCGGAATGCGAAATCTGGTGAGTAATATGTGCCGTGCCGTTGTCCTGATGAAAGCAAAATAGAGAATACGGTACAAAAATATAACGTATTCACCATAAATTCAATGGTGAATAACAAAATCGGCACAAAAAAATCACTCTTCTTGACAAAAAACAAGACAAACTAATTTAAAAAACAAAAAATCCTTCGCAAAAATGCGTTTTTAGAAGTTCCCTTATACTCTTTTCACTGGAATTTTCGGTTTTATTTTTTCTTTTTGACCCCGAAAGGGGTCAGGATAAAATCGGAGGTTTCTTTTCAAATGTAACTCTCTCACAAAAAACGAAATCATCAGAAAATTTCTATTTAATCTTTGTGTCCTTCATGACTTGGTGCGCGATTCATCTTATAACTTGGCAGATCAACTGAATGTGTTGGAGTCTTGCTTTTTATCAGGAAGTCATTAGAATATTTTTTGACATTTTATTTTTATTTTTGAGTATCCCGTTAAGAAGGATTTGTTCCATGTCTAAAAAAAATCGTGTTATTGTGTCGGGTGAAAACATTGAGATTGTTTCGGACAACTCGAACGCTCCAAGTATTGAAACAAAAGAAAACAACAGCCGACGTGATTTTATCAAAGTGGCAGTTGCTGCCGGAGTAGGGGTTTGTGCTGTCGGAACTCCGATTTGCGCCGGAACCCGAATGGTTCTTGCTCCCGGCTTTCAGGAAAGTCAAGCCGGTCAGTTTTATCCTCTCACCACCATCAATGCCCTCACAGAAAAACCACAGAAATTTGCCATCGTTGACAGTAAACGCGATGCCTGGACAACATTGCCCGATCAGAAAATCGGTTCTCTTTTTGTTCGGAAAGTCGGCAGCGAAGTCAGTGCGTTCCATGCGCTTTGTCCTCATGCCGGCTGCATGATTCAAATCGGTACAAAAAAAAATCCGAAAACCGGAAATGAAGAGGAAATGTTTTATTGTCCGTGTCACGCTGCTCATTTCCGTTTCGACGGCACACGTCTTGACGGTGTTTCGCCGCGCGATCTTGATTCGTTGGAAGTCAAAATCGAAAACGGTAACGTGTTTGTTAAGTTCGAAAATTTTACGTTCGGTATCGCTGAAAAACGTACCTAAATTCCAAAGATGATTAGAGGATGATTAGAATTTTATTAACGATTGATTTTTACGATCTTGCATCTTTCGCTCCTCGAAACTGCCCAAGTTTCCTATTTTCCGTTTTTTATGTCGGGATGGAAAATTTTACATGGTAAAATGGTTCAATAGATAATAATCCTTGAAATCCTTTCAATCGGATACCTGAATTTGAAAAAAAGTAGTGGATTGACATTCGTGATTTAACCGGATTAGAATGTCATTTCAAAAAGATAAAAAAATTTCAGACAATTTATCCTGCTTGTTCGTATAGAGTTAAACGTTGTTTCCTCCGAAATTTCCTCAATTATTTTGGATTCTTGTCTTATTGGCATGGAATGTGAATCTGTTCTTTTCAGTTTTTAAGAAGCGGTGACAATCGAGGTCATGTCAGAAAAAAGAAAAAAATATCATTTTTTTACTCGAATTGGCACCGGTAAAAAGATACAAAACTACGCTAAAAGGAATGTTATTTTGACGGAACTTTCGGCAGAAAGAGTAAGGTGATCTATGTACTGTGTTGCAAAAGAAATGGCACGATTTTCAGCAATTGATTTTTCTCAGTGGACTGACGAAGACTTGATTCTGGAATATCGAATGACACAACAACGTGAGGCTTTTGAGGAATTGGTCAAACGTTATGAACGGGAACTGTTCAACTATCTTCGACATTATCTCGGTAACACCGAAAGTGCGGAAGATGTTTTTCAAACAACGTTCCTGCAAGTCCTTACGAAATGCGACCAATTTGAAGAAGGACGGAAATTCCGCCCTTGGCTCTATCGAATCGCGACCAATCAGGCAATTGATCTTTGCCGCAAAATGAAGCGGTACCAAGTGATTAGTATCGACGAAACTTGTGATGCCGACCCCGGTTCCGCAAAACTGGCTGATCTGTTGGTTGGCAGCGAAACCGATCCGATGCTCGATTCCATGAACGGAGAGCAAACGCTTCAGGTTCGACAAGCGGTTGAGCGTTTGCCGGATTTTTTGCGGCAAGTCCTTTACATGGTGTACTTTCAGGGAATGAGTTACCGCGAAGCCGCCGAATCACTCGGTATTCCGTTCGGAACCATCAAAAGCCGCCTCAATACCGCCGTAAAAAAATTGAACCATTTACTCGCAGATAACGTATGATCATTATATCGATTGTCCATTGAAATTTCGGAGTTCACCGCCGGTTTGCCAACCGGCGTTCCATTTTCGGTGTTTCCGAAATTTCAAATGGAATCAGGTATATATTTAAGGAAAGTCAATTCAAATTGGTCACCGATAACCCTCACGAAATTTTCAATCCGCTAAAAAACTTCTCTTGACGAAAACGTTGCTTTTTGTAATACTGCCGGACTGTAAATCGAAATCCGAAAATTTTAACCGACACTACCATGGGCGATTTAGACCGTGAAATGTTGTTAGGCTATTTAATGAATGCCTTGGAAGACGACGAAATTGCTTATGTCGAACGGGAATTGTTACGCCAACCGGCTTTACGAAGCGAATTGGCGGCTCTCCAAAAAGAACTTTCGCCGTTGACGTATGTTTATGAGTCGGTCGATCCTCCGTACAATCTGGCACAACGAACCTGTCACCGAATCTGGGAACATGTTGACCGCATCGAACAAAATGAAGACCGCCTTCTTGACTCGCCCATCAGCTCCATTATTTCTATGACCATTCCGGCTCCTCATTTCGAGGACAACCCGATTGCCGCAAACCATTCCGTTACTGATCATCCCGCTACAAACCATTCGGTAACTAATCGTTCGATTGATAATCGTTCGGAAGTTCTTGGTGAAATTTTAGCGGCTTCCGCTTCTTTTCAACCGGCAATTCCCGCAACAATTCATTCCGAACATTTTAGTAATGGCAATAATAATAATAATAATAATAACAATAACAATAAACGTCTGATCCGGCAGTTTCCTCGTTCCGGTAACAGTTTGAATGGTTTAAATAATTTAAATAAATTAAATAAATTAAAAAGTTCGAATGTTTCTTCGCCAAGATCAATCAGGAAAAACAGATGGTTTGATTTTACGTTATCGATTACGGTTGGTATTCTTATTGCGGTGATTGCGTTTCCGGTCATCAACTACGCCAAGAACCGAACGGAAAATTATTTTACAAAATCCAAAATTCACGAAATCAATAAAAGCATTGACCATTACACACAACTTCAAGGAATAACAGAAAATACCGCGCCGGTTGATAACTCATCGCCGATCAATTTGACTCAATCCGGTTGGCAGGAACTGAAACCCACTCAATTTCCGGTCATACTTGCCGGAGAAACCGGTCATTCGTCATTCAATTCCACTCCGATCGAATCGTTTCCGGGTCTTTTGAAAGCGGTCTCACAAAATTCTACTCCGTTTGTTTCCTCCGATTCACGTGGTCGTGACATCATTCTTGGTCAAACCAAAACCGATCATTTGGCAACAGAAACATTTCCACTGGATACGCATGAATTTATTGATCAGACATTGATTTCAAATGTCAATCATGTTGTTCCCGGTTCTGACGGCACTACGATTCAAACCGCTTATGGTCAAAATGTCCTATTCCAGAACGGACGAATTTTCTTTCGGATTTTGCCCGTATTCACGCCGAAAGAATAATTTTGTGATTTGTGGTTTGTGATTGGGGGTTTGTGGTTTGGGATTCATCTACTAACTGACAATTACCGGTGGTACAAAGTTCTCTCATTATTCATGCTTTTTTAGTAAAAAAGAAAACCATTCGCAAACCTTATTTAAAACCTGATTTTCCTACCAAAACAACCTTAGTAGCAAAATGGAACAAAAAAATGACAACCTTATTACCTTACTTTTTAATAATATACTTCCGGCAGTCACACGATTGATGTTTTGGTGAAATTACTTTGGTAATATGTTTTGATAAATTGTTTTGATAAATTGTTTTCGTTTTGAACTAAAACAACTCCGAAGGAGTTCCATTTGGATAACCCCGTGCAAGCGGAGCGCAGCACGGGGTAAGTCATCACGAACTGACCGGAACTCCGAAGGAGTTCAATTTTGATGTCTGGCGATTATATGACACACCGCTCCAAAGCGAATCACTTTTTATTGAACTCCTACGGAGTTCTCGTTTTGTTTGCCTACTTACCCCGTGCTGCGCAGGCTTGCACGGGGTTATCCAGATTAAACTCCTACGGAGTTGTTTTAATTCATAG
>JAISQH010000454.1 GCA_031274385.1 Planctomycetaceae bacterium
AAGTGCCCTTGTTGTTTTGATATCGCCTTGTGAGTCTTTGTAGAGAATCCAGACTTCAGTCGGATCCATCTGATCAACCATTGCGATCTGATTTGTCGTAGCAAAAAACTGTGATCCGCCTTTTTCATTGATGAAATACCGTGCCATATCGACAAACGTTTTCATTTGGGGTTCGTCCATGTAGGCGGCGGGTTCTTCAATTCCGATAAGTGGAATGGGAGTCGGGTCTTCGAACAGAAGAATATGAAAAAAAAGCCGAAGCGTTCCTTCGCTCACCTGATCGGCAAAAAACGGCTCATTTTGACCCGTCATAAAAAAAGAAAGAATTTGTCGCCCTGATTCATTGGCTTCACAAATAATCTTTTCAACACCGGGAAGCCGATTCGCAATAACTTTCAGAATCTCCTGAAAATCCGAAGCATGCTTTCCGCGAAAACGTTTGATTTCAGAAACAAGAGTGAGTCCTTTGTTCGGTTTGTGGGATCGCGGCGTCAAACCGGAAGCGTTGTCTGGAAGGTAGCAGGCGTAATGAAATTGATCCAAATGCCGTTTCAACTGCGGAGCATCCGGTAAATTTTCATAATGAGCCAAAGTTGCCAGGGCAAGATGTTTGCTGTCAGTTCGTCTGACCATTTCCAACTCTGACGGATTGACTCCGTACCAAGGGTTGATATGCCGCAATGATTTGTCACCATTTTGAAAAAGAAGAATCGGTGTGACGCCGTTGTTTTGCTGATTATTCCGATAGACGAGGGCTTCTGTTTCGATGTAAGCGTAATGCGTACCGGGTTTTTTATCGATATTAACGGCGTAGGTCAACGGATTGGGTTCGGAGCAAGCCCGATAAAGTAAACCGAATGAAATGGGTCCTTCGCCTCCGCGATGATAGACGGCATCGAAGCCGCCGCGTTTGCCAAGTGCTTCATCCAGTCCCTGATTCAAACAATCTGCGATAAAAGAAAAAAGATCAAGAAGGGTACTTTTTCCGGTACCGCTTGCACCGATAAATGTTGTGAACGGGGTCAATTCATACGGCGACAGATCAGTACCAATATCCATGACCATCAACTGTTGAAAGCTCGAACCCAAAGCGATCTGTTTCAGCCCCTTGTAGTTCTTGATCCAAAATCCTTCGATGATAGGAAGTAACACTCTGACACTCACAACAAGTCATGTTCATATTTTGCCTTCTACTGACACAATCGAGTGTGCCGGAATAGAAAACACCAAGTCTCTTATTATTCCACAAACAAACCGGAAAGTCAATAGACTCGTTGAGTGTTAAACCGCAAACGTAAATTGCGACAAAATTGTCGTTTTGTGTGCTGCCGATTGGTAGGATTTTGTATTTGTTCTTTTGTTCACTCACATTTGATGCATTCGCATCATTAGGCTTGTCGTCTGAAAGAAAGTTCCACTTTTTTCCGATTGGTATTGACGTGATTTTTTGATTATTTCGGATTTTGGGTGGATGGTTTTTCAAGATTTTGGGAGTCTCTTTTTCCATTTCCCTCTCCCTCTTTCTCCGCTTCAGTATCGCCCCGCCCCACAAAACAAACATTGCCGCCACAAAATCCGAAACAATCAGCAGATTTTTATCGTGTATTCAATATCTACCTTCTTTTCTTCTTTCTTACTGTAAAAAACAAAATAGACAGTTACATAATAAAACAAATATGACAATTTATTAAAATAGACAGTTACCTCTTTGAGTGGTATAATAACAGCGTGAATAATCGGCAATGTTTTCCATAATCGGCTTACCGCAAAGGCAAGAACAGTATCCAAAGTTAGAAGCAATTATAAATCCTGTAAGCCAAAAGTCAACCTTGCTATCAATCAGAAACATAATAATTACGGTAATTAAATTGATAACAGGATTGCGGAAGAAGATATTCTGACCCTTGTTTTTGCAACAGATTTTCTCATTTTTATATCAATCGCCATGAAACTTTACGCTTTCATAACACCGGAAATTTCCAAGCACGATGGTTTTCTCAAAATTGGTGAAACCAACGGTTCCATTGAAAAACGCATTGCCCAAGAAGGACACGAACTCAATGTTCGCAAGGAAATCGTTTGGCATGATGCCGTGATTACGGAACGTTCCCGCATTGACAAAATGATTCACCGCTATTTAGTGGATCAAGGGTTTGAGATACAACAATTCGATGCCACAGGTCAAGATACCGAATGGGTTAAATGTACTGTTACTGAATTGAAAAAAGCGTTTGCTGTTGTCAAGCAGCAAATTTATCGCGAAGAACAACAACGCGAAGAAATTTGCAACAAATTTTATCTTGAAATCCGTAACTGGTTTTACTGGACGGTACAATACGCCGAAGCCGAACCGGAATACACGCTCCGACTTATTGTTCGGTTAATGCTTTGTTTCTTTCTCCGTGAAAAAGAACTCGTTCCAAAGGAATTATTTGACGAAAATTGGTTCAAAGAAAATCTCAAAGAAAACAACGAGTCCCGATATTATAACGGTATTCTCCGCAATCTGTTCTTTCATTGCCTCAATAGTCCGATAAAAGAGCGAAAAATATTTGAGCATACAAATCTGATAAAAAATGTCGGCAAAATTAAAGAACAACTTCAAAAGATTCCGTTTCTCAACGGCGGGCTGTTTAATGAATCCGAAAGTGATCATTTTCCGTTGAGTAATCGTTACTTTTTTGAAGAATTACATACAGAGTCGATTCAAGAACTTGACGGCAATTATAAAGTTGAAGGTATTATTCGCATTTTATCGAAATATCAATACAAATTGTCGCTTGATGATTTACTTGACCAATCAGAGTATACAAACACAGTAGACCCGGAATTTTTGGGTAAAGTATTTGAAAGTTTGTTAGCGTGTGTTGATGCCGATACCAAAGACAACCGCCGGAAAGTTACAGGAAGTTTTTACACGCCGAGAGAAATTGTTAACTATATGGTCAATGAGGCGTTGGAGGAATATTTGAAAAACAATAATGATTTATTGCAATGCAAAATCCTCGATCCCGCGTGCGGCAGCGGAGCGTTTCCCTGCGGAGTGATGAATGAAATCCTGTACCGTATTGACCCCGACAAACAACTTTCACAAATTGAACGTTATTATAAGAAATTAGAAATCCTGCAAAACGTGATTTATGGAATTGATCTTCAACCAATGGCAGTACAAATTACCGAATTTCGTTTATTTCTATCGCTCATTCAAGACCTTGTTCCAAACAAGAAAAAGGAAAATTACGGCATTGAACCGTTGCCCAATCTTGAAACAAAATTCGTTTGTGCAAATACGCTGATCGGACTTCCGCCTAAAAAGTTTAAGGACTTGCCGATTGTCGCTACTACAATTAAAATGTTACTAGAAACACGAAATCAATATTTTCACGCCAATAACCCGAAAGAAAAGAAACGATTACAGGAATACGACATGGAATTGCGTAACGAGTTATTGTCCATTTATAAAGACCCGCATCATGCTACCTATTATTCCAGTGCAACGGCAGAATTGATTAAGAACTGGAATCCTTACGATCAGACACAATCCGCAACATTTTTCGATCCGCAATGGATGTTCGGAGTATCGGACGGTTTTGATATTGTGATTGGTAATCCGCCGTATGTTGAGTCGCGAAGTGCAAGTGTTTCTGAAACGTTAAAAACACAATATCAGAACCAAGTTAAAATCGTGTTCGGAAATCTATCGCAATATATTACGAAAGGTTCTGATTTATTGATTTATTTTTTTCCTCGCTCCATCACGTTGCTTTCCGAACAAGGAATCGGAATGTTAATCGTACAGAATGGCTGGTTAAATACGGATTATGGTGCAAAAGCAGCACAGTTTCTTGTCAAAACGTTGCAATATGTAAAAACAACAGACAGTCCTTTTCGGCATTTTGACCGGGCAAGTGCCAATGTAAATACTGTTATTACAAGATTCAAAAAGCAATCAGACGTGAAAAAAGTATGCTTTGACATAATGGATCGAGACGGAACAAATCAGAATCGTATCGTAACAAAAGAAGAAAAATCATTTGATTTAGGAGACAATATCTTGTCCAATATGAAATGGGGAATGATTATGTCAACCGATAACGATCTATTTTCCACACTAAAAAAGGTAATTGAGAAAGGCAAAGAACATGACCAGTCTTTTTATTCAATTGGACAAGGTATCAACGTAAATAAAAGAACATTTATTCCAAAGAATGAAGAATCAAAATTTGTGCAAAAAACTAATATGATCAATGCCGTTTTCAAGGAATACCAATATACGTACACGGATTTTTCCTATTTTCTTTATCATTCATTTACTCCCAATGAATCCGATGTTTCTGTTCTCAAAACGATCAACGCTGAAGAATTTGACGCAGATAAATCTTTTACCAGAAAATATCCTGCCGTTATTATGCCTCGCGGAATAGGAGCGTTACATTTTGCCGGATTGCTGAACAATAATGCGTTGTCAAACAGTTTTGTTGACATTTATATGAAAACGCGGGACGAAGAAAAGAAGTTAAACATTTGGTTATTTTGTAATTCGAGTTTGTTTTTTCTTTATCGTGAAATTTCCGGCAGAAAAAATTTAGGCGGTGGTTTGTTAAAATCAGAAGCGGCTGATATAAAATTGTTTCCGCTGTATTTTCCGATAACAGATACAAAATCAATTTTTTCGTTACTCAAAAAAATGGGAACGCCTGTTCATTTACGAGAAAGATTAAATACGGCGATTCAGAAGGAGATTGATCAACTGGTGTTTTCCTACTTTGCAATTCCGCCTAAATTGCAATCGAAAATAATAAACGAGTTATTGCGCTTGTTTGATTTCCGTTGTAACAGAGCGAAAAATTGAAAACAGAAAATAAAAATCGTGACAACACAAAATAGCACAAAAGAGATATTGCACGAATTATTTGGGTTTAGTTTTGCCTGTTTTCCCGATTCGACTTGGTAATAACCAATTTGAGCATGTCGAGTAATTGTGTAAGGATAAACGGTTTGAAGATGGGTTTCGGCACTCCGGCTTCGGCGGCACGTGTTGTAACATGACCGCTATCGTAACCAAATGCACGCATGTAAATAAACGGAATAAACGGAAGTTCCTCTTTCGGACAACAGGGGTCTTCGTCCGGCGGTTCACAAGAAGAGTCGTTGGGAACCTTATTGTACTGTTTGCAATAAGCGCAACGAACTCGTTTGAAGAACAAAAATGCCGACATGTCCGGTAATTTAATGTCACTCATAAAAATATCATACTTCGTTGTTTCAAGCATTTTCAAAGCACTTTCACCGGTTGCCGCCGCTTCGACCGTACAGCCATAATAAAACAACATCCGGCTCAATTCCCGACCAATTGACTCGTCCGCATCAACCATTAATATCCGCTTATTCCGAAGCATGGTGTACTTGCTGCAATCTGTTGCGGAAATCTCCTGCGGTAAATCCACCGCAATTTTCGCAACAAATCCCTGAAACGCCGCCTGAACATCTCGAGTCAGTTGACGTATCCGACCAAACGCAGAAAATAACTCCTCACGATTGCTCAAATCGCCCATCTGTAATCGTGCCGTTTCATTCAAAATCTGATTGATCGGTACCACCGCAATTCCGTACACCTTTTCAATACTGCGGTATGCCGAATCCTTTTGTTCAAACGAAAAAAGATCAAGCGTGTGAATCGCCTGCGCCACATCTTTGGCAAAAGATTCCAAAAGACGAAGATCGTTATCGTCGAAGGCTTGCGGCTTCTGGCTTTCGACATTGAATGTTCCAATAACTTTGCCGCGATAAAGAAGCGGTACCGTAATCGAACTGCGCGCACCGGGAATCCCCTCAATAAAGAACGGATTTTCCCGCGAATCGTCCATCTTGTAACTCCGGGCATGGAACGCAACCCAACCTGTAATCCCGTTTCCTTCCTGATTAACGTACAACGTTCGCTGCTTGGCTTCTTCTGTCATTCCAATGGCAAGAAGCGGTTCCAGAAGATTCGGAACTTTTTCCGAGATGGTTCGGATTTCAATGGACGCGAAATGGAGAATTTCCTGAGCGAAGTTGCCGATTTTAGCCCGGAGAATGTTGGCTCGCTCCTGCGGCGAACGGGAAAGAACATCCTCCTTCGAAAGATCAGCCAACTCCTTGCCAGCCTCCCGAAGCCGCGTCCATTTGATTTCCCGTATCGTTTGTTCGGTAACATCGTGCAACTCAACAACAAAATTAATGAGTTTCCCATGTTCATTCCGAACCGGTGCCGTGTTCATCTGAAGATAACGTCCCGATTCTTTTTGAACCAAGACCGTCGAAGAAGATTGACCGGTCAACCGGGTTTTCGAGAACGGACAATAATCAGGTCCTAGCATTTCGGGACGACCAAGCGGAACAAAAAAGCGTTTCCCAATCAAATCGCCGTCGATAATACTCCATTCTCGGAACCGGCGGTTGCACCAAAGAATGTGCTGATCGTTATCAACCAGAGCCAAACCGGCAGGAAGATTCTCCAAAATGCTCCGCTCTTTGGAATATTGACTCCGTTCATAGAAGCCCTGAAAAAACTCTTGCTCAATCAAAAGGGCATTGTAATCGCTGTCTACGATTTTGAAGAGGGCACCTTCGACATTGG
>JAISQH010000455.1 GCA_031274385.1 Planctomycetaceae bacterium
GTTAAAACTAACCTTGAATTTCTTTGCGTCTTTGCGCGCTATCCTTAAAACAAAAGAGACAGTTACCTTGCTTAATTGAAACTTCCACCAAATGAACAGGAGGAAATCATTCACAGGAAGATAAAGGAAGTTTAGAATATTAACTTCCTTTAACCTTCCTGTGAGAACTTCCCTAACAATCCGGCACGAACAATGAGAGAACTTGGTGGTGCTGTGCCTCAAGTTGCCGCATCGGACATTGCCGGTCATTCCGTTTTTTTTCCTGACAACAAATTATATTTTCGGTTCTTGTGTGGAAAGGACTTTGAGCGGTTGCAATTCGACAATCGGTGATTTGAGCGGCAAGAGCGGTTCGTTTGATTCGGGAAAAACCGATAACGGCACCAAATGTCCGGTCGAAGATGTTTCGTGTTCTGTTTCCGTCGAAGTTGAAACGGTTAAAAACGGGTTTTCCGGCAAACCCGATTTCGGTATAAACGGTTTCGATAGGGACGATTCCGTCAACAACGGTTTCAGCGGTGATGGTTCCGTTAAAGACGAATCGGATTGTAACGGATCGGGTAATGACGGATTGAGTTGCGGCGATTCGGTTTTCGAACGCAAACTCTGCTCGAAGTTATCGGCAAATTGGAACAACGAAAGCATTTCATCATTGGTTCCGGTTTTTGGTACAACGGGCGGTTTTTTTTCTGCTTTTCCGAAGTTTCCTTCTTTTGTCGGCGAAGCGGGAACCGAAATTTTGTGAATCGGTTCAAATCGGGTATTACCCGGAATTGCCGTTTTTTCGTTACCGGTTTTTTTTGTATTTTCTGTTTTGATCATTCTTTCCGTCATGAACTCTTTTTCGGGAGTTGCCGTTTCGAGAATGGGCGGCGGATATTTTTGAGCGTACTTTCCGGTTCCCGAATCAATACTGGGCGTTTGCGATAACGCCGGCAAAACCGCCAATGGCACCGGCGGAACCGCGTTTTGATGACTGTTGTCAAAATTGTTTGTAGTTGCCGGTTGACCGGAAACGGCAAGCGGTTCCGGTAACGAGTAATTCGGCAACGGTGCCGCCGTAATACTGCGGTCAACTGTTGTTTCGGAATCAACCGCTCCGAAATCGAGTGTTGCCTTCCAAAAAGCAGCGGCAATCGCAGCACCGCCAACAATAATGGTTGTTGCGGCAAAAATTTTCATGGACGGTGAAAGCGCAGGGCTTTCGAAGGTTCCCTCGTCGGGAACTGCGGGGAGGATGGGGGATGTCATGGCTCTTTGTCCTTAAAAGGAAGGATGAAAAACCGAAATGTTCGGGGATGTCGTCCAAAACGGAAACATCTCAAACACGGTTATCGACCCAAACGGAGGCTTTGTTGAAAATTTTCTTGCAAGACAGTATAATCATTTCAACTGACATAATCGTCAACGTAAACGAACAGAACTTTTCGGAATTGTTATGAAATATTATCGTTCTTGGTTTTTCCTTTTTTTCGTTGCTTTATTGCTCCGGCTTGGGGCAGCCGGTTACTGGGAATACCGTAACGGCTCAGAAGAATTTTATTTCGGCGACAGCGACACCTATTGGAAACTCGGTCAAGCGATTGCAGCCGGTCAACCCTATCGGTACGGCGATCATGCCATTCATCGAATGCCGGGTTATCCGTTACTTTTGTCGCCGTTGTTTCTGGTGTCGGGTCACCAACCGCCGATTTTCGCCGCACGAATCGAGAATGTCATTTTCGGTTCATTAACCGTACTGGCTGTGGCTTGGCTTGCCTGGATTTTGTTTCACAATGGAACATTGGCTCTGATGGCGGGTTGGATCACGGCAATTGATCCGTTGAATATCGTAATGAGTGTCCTTGTTTTGAGTGAAGCGCCGTTCTGTTTATTCTTGGTTTTACACCTTGTGTTCTGGATCAAAGCGTTCCAAGCCTCTCCCAAAACCAATTGGTTCTCACTTTTTGCGGCAGGTCTCTTTTCGGCAGCCGCGATTTATTGCCGTCCCAGTTGGCTTTACTTTGTTCCGTTTGCTGTCGGACTTGGCATGATGCTTTCGCCCAAAAATTATAAACCCATTCTCAAATCAGGTGCTGTTATTTTCGCCGTCTGCACACTTTGCCTGCTGCCTTGGTGGATTCGCAACTATTACGTGTCGGGACATTTCGTTTCCACAACCCTGCAAGCCGGACCAAGTCTTTACGATGGACTCAACCCGAAAGCAACCGGAGCAAGTGATATGAAATTTGTCGAAGACTTTCGTAACGCCGAATTCAACCTTTCTCCCAACATCGCTCCCCAAACACTGGAGTATCGACTTAACCAAAAAATGAGGCAAGCAGCCATCAATTGGGCTTGGAAACATCCTGATCTTGCGTGGAAATTGGCAAGAACAAAATTTTTCAGACTCTGGAATTTCTTTCCGAACGAAGCCGCGTTCTCTGATTTTGTAGTGAAGGCGGTTGTTTTTTGCACATATTTTCCGGTTTTGGTTCTTGGCATTTTTGGTGTGGTACGATCTTTATTTCATGATTTTTCTGTTCGGCTGCTTTGGATTCCGGCAATTTATATTACAGGTTTGCACGTTATTTTCGTCAGTTCCATTCGTTATCGTGCGCCGGCAATGATCTGCTTTTCCATTCTTGCCGCTTGGGTCGTGTTCGGTGTTGTCCAAAAAAAGAATTGAAATTATTCCGATTTTATCTGACCCTTTCAGGATATACTTTTTTCATTTGAATTTTCGGGTTTATTTTTTCTTTTTGACTCCAACGGAGTCAGATAAATCAGATAAAAATGACAGCGTTTTCTATTTCCATTCGACCATTTATGAACAGAATTTCGGTTTATCATAACAAATTGTTGTTCAAATTTGTGTTGTTTTTTTGGGGGAATCAATGAGTTGTTCCGATGATTTTCTCGTTGATTTTTTCTCCGGTGCTGAGACGAATCCATGTTTTGAATGTCCGTTTGCCCGAATTGGTAACCTCAATCACTCTTGCTCCGTACGGCTTGCGGCTGCAGGCGGAACGCCCGTAAGCCAACGCGATA
>JAISQH010000527.1 GCA_031274385.1 Planctomycetaceae bacterium
AACTTGTAAGCGTCAAAAATTTGACCGTTATAAAAAATCCCTTCGACCGGCGGTAAATTTGTGCGGACAAAAAAATCAATTTTCTTCTCCGCATTCAGTAAACGTTGTTCATGCTGGAACAATTTGTTGTCCACTTGCTCAAAACGTTGGTTGATTGCGTGACCGCGCAAGATATATTCTTTCAATACACGGTTTGCCCACTGTCTGAACATCGTCGCATAAATAGAATTTACTCGATAACCGACCGAAAGAATTGCGTCCAGATTGTAAAACTTCGTTTTATATTTTTTGCCGTCCGCAGCAGTTCGTTCCAAAATGGAACTAACTGATTTTGCCGCCAGCTCGCCGGACTTAAAAATATTTCCTAAATGTTTGGTAATAGCGGGTCGCTTTGTTCCGAACAACAAAGCAATTTGATCCTGCGTAAGCCAAACAGTTTCGTCTTCAATCCGAACTTCTAATCGAACCGTGTTGTCAGGATTGTATAAAATGATTTCGTTCTTATCGCTCCTCATGTTTTGTCTCCTAAATAACACCGTGTTGAGTTGTAACTGCCTATTTTGTTTTTCCCTAGTCGCTAGCACGACTAAAATTGATTTTACTTTACCGTTTAATCATTGATCAATTGATTGATTAAAAAGATCAAAACAATGAAGCGAAATCGCAAGTGTAAAAAGTATATTACAAATGACAACGTATTAAAATAGAAAGTTACGTCTATTCATTAAAAATCCTTCGTGTCCATTGTGCCTTTGTGCGCAATAATAGCGATTTTGAATGTTGCAATTCGACTGCGCGGTATTGACCAGGAGTTGCCTCAAGCGTATCATTGGAGGTTAATACACTCAATCGGAAATCATCGTTGTTGAAGAAAAACAAACAAATATTTGAAACAATTTCAAAACAGGAACAAGGAATTGTGAGTGCTAATCTTATTGATTATTCGGAAACGATGCGGCGTATCATGCAGCATCCGACGGCGAGTTTTTCGAATCTTGCTGAAGGTTTGGAGGATATTCATGTTCGTTTACCTGTGGCTTCGGTTGAGCGGTTGCATGGGAATCTTGAAACGGTGCGGCGTGAACTGAATCTGAGTGATCAGGAAATCTATCTCTTTTGCCCGACCGAAACGGAAATAGAACGCCTCACCGAACAATTGGCAGATTTGAAACCGGTAAAAGAATCAAGATTGCATCTCGTTAAAGGCAAACTCACTGCCGGATTCAGTATTCAATTGGAAACAGAAAACAGAAAACAGAAAATTGGTAACAAAAAAATCAGACCGGCAAATAAAAATCTTTCCAATAGTTTATCAAACTCGTCAAGTTTATCAAACTCGTCAAGTTTGTCAAACTTGTCAAATTTACCAAAAGATTTTGAAACAGAATCTTTCAAGTCACCGTTTTCAAGTTTTCATTTTCAATTGCTCAGTTCTTCGGAACTTTTTAACCGTCACGAAATTCGCCGCCCGAAACATCGGCAACTGGGTCAGGTGATTGATTCGTTTCTTGACTTGAAGCCGGGCGATTTTGTTGTTCATATTGCGCACGGTATTGCCCGGTATCGCGGCATTGAAATTCTGATGAAAGGACAACAGGAAGAAGAGCATCTTCATCTGGAATTTGCCGATTCGCAAACACTTTACGTACCGATTTCCAGAATCAATCTTGTTCAGAAATATGTTGCCGGAAATAAATACAAGCCGAAACTCGCGAAAATCGGCAGTCAACTCTGGGCGCGTCACAAAAAAGCGGTGCAAGAAGCCGTTTTTGATCTTGCGTCGGAAATGATTGAGTTACAAGCCCGCCGCGAAGCCAAAGCCGGAGTGGCGTTTCCGGCGGATTCCGATTGGCAGCGCGAATTCGATGCTTCATTTCCGTTTCGTGAAACCAATGACCAACTCTTAGCCATTGAAGCCGTCAAACACGATATGGAACTTCCGCGCCCGATGGATCGGCTGCTTTGCGGCGATGTCGGGTTTGGCAAAACGGAAGTGGCAATTCGTGCTGCGTTCAAGGCGGTTGATGCCGGTTATCAGGTTGCCGTTTTAGTTCCAACAACAATCCTCGCCGAACAACACGCACGGACATTCGCCGAACGAATGCAGGAATTTCCGATTACAGTTGCCGCGTTGTCACGATTTCAAACAAATTCGGAACAAAAAAAGATCGTCGAAAATCTTGCGGTTGGAAAAATTGACATTGTTATCGGTACGCATCGGGTTGTTTCTTCGGATATTTCGTTTCACAATCTCGGTCTTGTTGTCATCGACGAAGAACAACGGTTCGGTGTTCGTCACAAGGAACGGTTAAAATTGTTTCGGGATTCGGTTGACGTGTTGACGATGACGGCAACACCGATTCCTCGAACGTTACATTTTTCGCTGCTCGGTATTCGTGAGATTTCAAATCTTGAAACGCCGCCGGAAAACCGGTTGGCGGTTGAAACGCAGGTTGTCCGATTCAACGATGAATTGATTCGTTCCGCGATTCTTCGGGAGTTGAATCGGGGCGGTCAGATATTTTTCGTTCATAATCGTGTGTACGATATTGAAGAACTTGCGGGACGGCTTCAACGTATTGTTCCCGAATGCCGTATCGGTGTCGGACACGCTCAGATGCCGGATGATGACTTGGAAAACGTGATGAAGGCGTTTGTCGATCATCAATTCGATATGCTTCTTAGTACAACAATTATTGAGAGCGGTCTGGATATTCCGAACGCCAATACTATTTTCATTGATGAAGCGGATCGTTACGGTTTAGCCGATTTGCACCAACTTCGGGGACGAGTGGGGCGATACAAAAATCAGGCTTATTGTTACCTTTTGCTCGGTCGGAATCAGATGCTCCATTCGCAGGCGGCAAAGCGGCTTCGGGCGATTGAAGAATACGCTCATCTTGGCAGCGGGTTTCATTTGGCAATGCGTGATCTGGAAATTCGCGGTGCAGGCAATATTTTAGGAACACAGCAAAGCGGTCATATTGCCGCTGTCGGTTACGAAATGTATTGCCAATTTCTCGAAGTGGCGGTTCGAACATTGAAGCAGTTACCGCCGAAAACGGTTGTTGAAGTGGAACTCGATTTGCCCGGTGTTGCGATTATTCCGATGTCTTATGTGGCGGATCAACGGATCAAAATTGATCTTTATCGGCGTTTGACACGAGTAACAACGTTAGAGGAGTGGAACGATTTACGCAACGAAATCATTGACCGTTTCGGTACGCCGCCGCCGGAAGTTCAACGGTTATTGGTTGGTTCGAAAATCCGGGTATTAGCGCACGGTTACAGGATTCGGAGAATTAAACTCGAATCCGGTATTGCAGGCGACAGCGGTTATGTTGTGTTCGATTACGTTTCCCAACCGTTAATGGATCAACTCCGTGAAAAATTGAAACGTCAAAACCGAACCATCCGTTTTACGCAAGACCGCCATGCTTACATTCCGATGCCGCCGAATCTTTCGAGAAATTCTGATCCTAATATTGTACTTCATTTAGTTGTCGAAATTCTATCGGAACCGATATTATCGGAAACGACAACATTGTAACTGTTTCTTTTGTTTTTTCAAGTTTGCGAGCAAAGACGCAAAGAAATTCATGGTTAGTTTCAACTTTTCATTTTTAAGATTTCGTCCTATTTTCGTTTTGAACGATGAACTTTTGAATGTTATCGGTATACTTTCGGCAGTCATAAAGATCATGTTTTTGTGAATTATTTTTGTAAAGGTATTATTAACATCCCGTAGTTCGCAAAACTTTTAATAATGTGTTCGGTTTGTACGATGAATTAAAA
>JAISQH010000533.1 GCA_031274385.1 Planctomycetaceae bacterium
TTTTAATTCATAGTACAAACCGAACACATTATTAAAAGTTTTGCGAACTACGGGATGTTAATAATACCTTTACAAAAATAATTCACAAAAACATGATCTTTATGACTGCCGACTGTATAACCTTCGTAAATTATCCAATATTACAGGCAAATGTTAATTTACATACGATTAAATGTTAAAATAAATAGTTTTTTAAAAACAAAATAGACAGTTACGTTAATTTGTTTCCTCTTCATCTTCGGGTCGATCTTTTGGGGCGAGATACATGAGTAGTTTTTGTTTGATCACGCGCGGGTTTTCACCTGATTGAATGGCAATCACTCCTTTCAAGGTAATTTCCATTGTTTGAATTTCGTTGGCATTGATGAATCCGAGTTTATCTGCCCACGGAAGCAACATCAGGTTGGAGATAATGGCACCGTAAAGTGTTGTCAACAACGCCACCGCCATTCCCGAACCGATGGTATCCGGGTCTAAGTCCGCCAACATAAGTACCAAACCAATCAATGTACCAATCATACCAAACGCCGGAGCATATTTACCAAAATTCGCTATCAATAGTTGATTATAGGCATGCCGGGAATTGACCGCATCAATTTCCGTGTTCATAATTCCCTCGACGACTTCCGGCGAAATCCCGTCAACCGCCATACGTAAACCGGTTGCCAGAAAATTGTTGTCGATTTCTTCCATCCGGTTTTCGAGCGACAAAAGCCCTTCGCGCCGTGCCGATTCGGAAAGAGAAACAATCTGCATAATTGTTTCCAGCACATCCTGATCTTGGGCGGTGAAGGTGATTTTGATAATGCCCAACGTCTTCAAGACAGACTTGATCGGGTAAGCAACCAACACCGAAGCAATCGCCCCGCCAATCACAATACAAATAGAAGGCACATCAACAAAAATGCGCAACTTTTCGATACCGCCAAGGGCGATTGATAGTATCATCAAAAACCAGCCCAAGATAAGACCGATAATGGTTGCTTTACCCATTGTATTCAAACAAAATGGAAGAATTGAAAATCAGAAGAGCAGAAAACAAAGAGTGAAAAGTGAGGTGTTGTGATTCCATGTTTTTTTAACAGTATTGTTTTTTAATTGTTTTTTACTGTCTTTTTGGAATTGTCATTTTAACGCCTCACTCTTCACCCGAACACTTTCTTACGCTTCGTCAAGAATGTCCACTGCCGCGAATTTTTTACCTTCGAGCATTTCAAGGCTTGCTCCGCCGCCGGTGCTGACGTGGGAAACCCGGTCCGCGAAACCGAGTTGTTGAATGGCTGCCGCGCTGTCGCCGCCGCCGATAATACTGACCGCATCGCTGTCAGCCAGTGCTTGAGCCACTGCCTTTGTTCCTTCGTCGAACGGAGGCAATTCGCTAACGCCCATCGGACCGTTCCAAACAACCGTTTTCGCACCTTTCACAATTTCAACATAAAGTTTTGCCGTTTCGGGTCCGATATCCAGACCTTCAAAACCGTCGGGAATATCACCGGCTTTGACGATTTTCTTGTTCCCGTCGGCGGCAAACTTGTCACTGCAATGCGTGTCAACCGGCAAAACAAGTTTGTCACCGCCAAGTACCATAAGTTCTTTTGCCAAATCGACTTTATCTTTTTCGACAAGACTGTTGCCGACTTTTTCGCCTTTTGCCAAACTGAACGTGTACGCCATTGCCCCGCCAATCAAAACCTGATCGCAAATGCCGAGCAGATTTTTAATGACCATGATTTTGTCGGAAACTTTTTTACCGCCGATAATAGCGACGAACGGTCGTTTGGGATTGGCAATCGCATTGCTTAGATATTTGATTTCCCTTTCGACGAGAAAACCGCAGACTTTGGGTTTTGAACCCATTGCTTTGGGCAAGGCGTACATGGAGGCGTCGGTTCGGTGACAGGTTCCGAAGGCGTCGTTGACGTAAATGTCGGCGAAAGACGCCATTTCCTGAGCAAACGTCTCATCGCCGTTTTTTTCACCCGGTTGAAAGCGGAGGTTTTCAAGAACGAGAATATCACCGGTTTTGAGAGCGGCGACTTTGGCTTTGGCGTCTTGACCAACGGTATCGGTTGCAAACTCAACCGGTTTTCCGAGCAGTGCTGCCAATCGAATGGCGGTTGGTTTCATTGTGTATTTGGGATCGGGAGAATCTTTGGGGCGTCCCAAATGGCTTGCCAAAATAATTTTCCCGCCGCGATCCAACACGGATTTGAGTGTTGGCAACGCCATGAGAATACGCCGGTCATCGGTAATATTACCATGATCATCGAGTGGAACATTGAAATCAACCCGAATGAAAACGGTTTTGTTTTGAACATCAACATCAGCAATTGTTTTTTTCGCCATGGAGTCAGTTCCTTTCTGATTTTTCGAGGTAAATGGTTCACCCAGCCCGATACGGCGGAGTTTTTTGATTCAAGTTTTCTATTCTACCAGCTTGGAGTTGTTTTTGTAGTAGGGAGGGGGAGCAGAATGTATTTTGCGAAAGACCCGAAAAAAAATTAAAAAAATAAAAAATTTTCAGGAATTGTCTTGACAACCGATTTTGTTTCGTGTATCCTGCTACTTCTTAGTTTGTTGTTTAAATTTGTAACCTGTTTTATGTTGTGTGAGTTG
>JAISQH010000536.1 GCA_031274385.1 Planctomycetaceae bacterium
ACTGACTACCGGCTACTGACGACTAACAACTGATTACTCTTCTTTTTCTTTGCAAATCATCCAGTAGAGCAGCGGGGCACAAAGACCGATTGTGCTGTATGTTCCGAACGCCACACCAAGCAAAATAGTGAACGCAAATGTGTGGATTCCCTGACCGCCCCAAAAATAAAGAACAATTGAAACAATGAATGTTGTCAAAGAAGTCAGAACCGTTCGGGATAAAGTCTGATTAATTGCCTTGTTAATCATTGCACCGGTCAACACCGGACTCTTGCCGATGTTTTCCCGAATCCGGTCGAAAAGAATAATCGTATCGTTAATCGAATAACCGATGATGGTCAAAAACGCAGCAACAACCGGCAAACCAATCTTAAATTCTTCCACTTGCAGGAAGGAAAGCGGTGTTGCCAGCCAAGCACTGAGTGCAATCAATCCCAAAACAATGAAAACATCGTGAAACAAACCAATCGCAGCAATAAGACCGTACACCAACCGATGGAACCGGAACCAAATATAAAAAACAATAAAAACAAGACTGGTTATCACCGCCGCCAAACCCGCAACCCGCGTGTCGCGTGCCACCGAACCGCCTACCGTTGTCGATGTCGGGAAATACGGCGTACCATCCGTTTCCGCCTTCAAAGAACCAAGCACCTTTTCAAGAATTTCTTTCGGAGCCTGTGCCTTGAGCGTCCAATCAGGATATGATTGTTGGCTGCCTTCCGTAAAGTTTTCACGCAAAATCGAAAAAGCAAAATCGTTTTCCAATTCTTTCGCCGTAACCGCTTTTTGAATTGCCGCACTAAGCGTTGAACGGAGTGCCTCATGGTTGATGGCGGGAAATACGTTCAGTTGAACCGTTATTTCGTCGTGTTCGCCAACCTTGACCGTTTCGCCAATCGTGTAATCCAATTTGCAATAAACCAACGCATCGCCAAATGTTTCTTTCAAAATGTTGCGGACGGTTGACAAATATTGTTCCGGTTTGACTTCTCTTGACCGGTCGGCAAGTTGCGGAATAGATGTGGTGACAATAAAATGCGTGTTTTCCAACGGCTTGGCGTTTTGTTCGTCACTCAGATTCAGTTGGACGTTTTGAACCGCGAGATCGTTCAGGCGGTTTTCTTCCTCCGCGATTGTTTTGTCTTTTTCGTAAAGTTTAGCACGAACCTGCCCGATGTCCTGCGATTCCTTGTACACCACTTCGACGGAAACACCGCCGATAAAATCAATGTCGAGAATCCCGCGACCCCGCGCCACCACCGCAGCAATACCAATAATAATCAACGCAATAGAAAAAACAGCACAAACAACTCTTGCTCCGAGAAAATTGAAATTAGGACGCCGGAACAGTTGCAACATGTGAAATGTTTTGATCCAGCGTTGGGCGTCGAAAACATCCATGATGACTCTGGCACAGTAAATGGCGGTGAACATGTTCAAGGCAATACCAAGAACCAACGTCACTGCAAAACCTTTGACTTGTTCGGTTCCCACCGCATAAAGAATAATTCCGATAAGAATCGTTGTAATATTGGAATCGAAAATTGCGGAAAACGCTTTGGCATAACCGTTCCGAATTGCCATTTTGAGCGAGGCACCGGACGCCAGTTCTTCGCGGAGACGTTCGTAAATCAGGATGTTTGCATCGACTGCCATTCCGATGGTCAGGACGAGACCGGCAAGACCGGGAAGCGTAAACGCCGCGCGAAGTGCCAGCATAATCGCAACAAGCAACGCCGTGTTCGTAATAACACAGAAGCAAGCAATAAAACCAGCCAAACGATAATAAACAATCATAAAGATCATAATGGCAATCGCCGAAACCATGAGTGCCATTTTACCTTTTTGAATGGTGTCGGCTCCGAGAGTTGCTCCGATCAAAAGTCGGCTGACCGGTTCTTTACTCAAATCAGCAGGCAATGCTCCGGCAGTAAGAACCGCAATCAGGTCTTCGATTTCCTGATTGAGTTGACGCCGTGCCTCATCGGTGTGGCGCCGTTCAAACGTGATAATTCCGCGATCCGAAATAACATCTTTAATTGCGGGAGCGGAATAAAGTTGGTCATTCAAAATAATTCCGAGCAAGCGTTTAAGCCGTGATTGAGTCGCATCGGGACGGTTGGCACTGGTCAAACGTTTGCATTTGCCAGCTCCAATCGAATTGAAACTGAACGAGACACCGGGTTCATTCTTTTCTCCCATTCCTTTGCCGATGTAGGTCAGATGTTCGCCCGTAATATCAACTCCGTCATTGAAAAGTACCAAAACTTCCCATTGTTCACGGCGTTGCCGGGTAACGATGTCGGGATTGCCGACGAATTTTCCCTTTTCGGATTCAACAACCGGAACCCATCGAGCCAACAATTTTCCCGAACCATCACGAATATCCCGTCCCGGTTCCTTTTCGCCGCGCGTAATGATGGATGCGTCTTGCGGATAAAGTTTGGAAGCCAGAATTCGGAAGGTCAACGAACCGGATTCGCTGATAACCCGCTCAATTCGTGCCACTTCCGCATCTTCCGCATGAGGAATAACAACTTGAATTTGTTTGGTTCCCAATTTGGTAATGGATATTTCACGGACACCTCCCGGATTGATTCGTTTGGTGATTGCCCGTGTCAGTTTGTCCATATCAAGACTTCCGGGAGTTCCGGTGCTGCCGTCATCATCCGACATTTGAATCGGAATGGCATCGTAAATTAGCACAACACCGCCCTGCAAATCAATTCCAAGCGTCAACCGATTCCAACCAAGTGCCACCGCAACAATACTGCCAAAAAACGCCAGTAAAACAACAAAGATTTTGACATTGTGTTCGGGCAAACGCCAAATTTTCGCAAAATAATGTCCGGCAAAGAAACAACCAAAAACGAGAAGCAAAAACACTGCCCATGAAAAAGAGGTTGTTTTCCAGATCGGAATCGGTTCTTTTTTCTCCTGCGCCACATCGGTTGTAGCTTCCGGTGTTGCACCGGGAACATCGGCAAACGAGGCAGGCGGCGTGTTCGGGTCCTGTTCCACAATCGGAAATGTCACCGGAGTTGCGGGTTCGGCTTTGGGGTCTGCCGGTTGCGTTTTGGGGTCTGTCGGTTGCTCCGTTGGAGTGTCGGCTGGCGGCGTTTCCTGAACAGGAACAGGTGTTGATTCAGGGGGTGTGGTTTCCGTTTTGGCTGTTTCCGCCGGAGCAGCGGTTGCCGGAGGAACAACCGCTTCTTGTGCCGTGTTTTTCGGCAAACTCAGCGCATAAAACAATCCTAAAATCAGAGCAATCGCAACAAAATTGAAAATTCTTGGAAAAGAAATCCGGTTCATTTTTTAATTGAAAATTGAGAATGGAAAATGGAAAATTAAATTGAAAATTGGGAATGGTTTTTTTGCCGCCGACAATAAAGGGCAACATTTTGATATTGTTCTTTTGACGTTGTTCTTTATTTGGCGTCGGTTTTATCCGTGTCTTTCGGAAAAACCGTTAGAATTGCTGAGGTATTGAACTTGATTTTGGTGCCGTTGGAATCATCGACTTTCAAGACCACTTCGTTTTTTTCTTTGTCAACCGTGTGAATTGTTGCAATGATACCGCCGACAGTTAAGACCCGGTCATTTTTATCGAGTGAGTCCAACATTTTGCGTTGCCGATCCTCTTGTTTCTGCTGCGGGCGAAGCATAAAAAACCAATAGAGGATAAAAAAAACCGGAAGCATAAAGACGAGTATTTCGAACCCGCTCCCGGAAGGCGGTGCCGCCGGAGGATTCGCCGGAGCGTTTTGAGCTTGAGCAAAAAGCGGAG
>JAISQH010000601.1 GCA_031274385.1 Planctomycetaceae bacterium
GATCTGGGTAATTCGCCGCAACTGTTCACGCCGGAAAAGATTGCCGGAAAAATTTTGATTCTGACAACAACAAACGGTACGGTTGCCATGCACGCGGCAAGAAAAGCCCGAACTCGTTACGCCGCCGCATTGCTCAATGCCCAAGCGGTTGTTGAACAGTTAATAACCGAACCGTTAATAAATGAACAATTAACGACGGAACGGCACCAAACCGGCACAGACATTGCTATTTTTTGTGCAGGAACAGATGGAGTGGTAACGGAGGAAGACCTTCTTTTAGCCGGTTGCCTTGTTTCGCGGCTTTCACGGCAAGGTCAATGCCAATGGAACAGCCACGCCGAAACAGCAAAACAACTTTGGGAAAATCGTTTTTGCACCGGAAACCGTGAATCCATTTCCGAGTTTGCACTCATTGAATTTCTTCGTCAAAGCCGCGGCGGCAAAAATCTTATTGAGTTGGGATTTGATGCGGATATTGAGGCGGCGGCAAGAATCGATTCGATCAATATCGTACCGGAATTCCGGCAACTCCCGCCGTAACAGTAACTGTCTCTTTTGTTTCTCAAGTTTGCGAGCAAATGAAAAGAGACAGTTGCCTCCCGCCTATAAAATGATACAGGATAGATCAAAATGTTGTGATTTCCAAAGAATCACCGGTTTCTTTTTGTAGCGATAATAAATTTTGCAACAGTTCTTGGATTTTCGCGGCATATTCAGGTTTTTCGGCGAGATTTTCTTTTTCGTCCGGGTCGTTTTTCAGGTTGAAAAGAAGAACAATTTTTCCTTTGGGATAAATAATCAACTTAAAATCGTCTTTCCGTATCATACGTTGCTGCTGCATGTAGGCACCGTAAATGGCGTCATAATGTTGTTTTTTGCCGCGAATCAACGGGAGGAACGACTTAAACTGAATATGATCGGGAATCTCAATCCCCGCAACCTGAAGAGATGTTGGCACAATATCTTGAAGATAAACCGGCGTTTCAATTTGTTTGTTCTGAGGAAGATTCGGTCCGGCAACAATTAGTGGAACTTTAACGCTGTGTTCGAATAGACTTTGTTTTCCAAAAAGACCATGTGCCCCAATTGCCAAACCATTATCCGCAGTCAAAAAAATGTACGTATTTCCACGTTTCCCGGATTTTTCCAGTGCGTCCAGAATCCGTCCGATTTGTGTATCAAGATGTGAAATGATCGCATAATACTCGCGCCGATGCACACGCACCGCATATTCTGTACGCGGATACGGAGCGAGTTTCTCATCACGAAGTGTCGCAGGACAACCCATGATGTCTTTGTAAGGATTTTCCGGCAAAAAGTTAGCGGGAACATCCATTTTTTCCTGCGGATACCTATCAACATACTCTTTGGGAGCCTGACGCGGATCATGCGGCGAGTTGAACGCAAGATACATGAAGAACGGTTCATGGCTTTTGGCTGCCTCTTCGATAAAACCAATCGACGAATCAGCCAGACTTTCAGCCCAATGCCGGTTATCCTCTCCCCAGTGTCCTTTGAACTGCGGATCGAACGGCGACCACACATCATCGGTATTCTCAAACGGTCTGTTATAAGACGATTCTACCGTCGGCGGCATTCCCCCGCGTATCAATCCGACATGATCGAACAGATTTTTCACCGGCACATTCACATGCCATTTTCCGGTAAAATATGTTGTATAACCGCCGCTTTTCAGAAGACGCGACCAAAATTCCGCTTCGGCGTTATTACGTTCGGACAGTTGCAATCCGCCTTTTTCTGCGGGACGAAGGTCTTCTTCCACACGCCGCCGGGCATTCCAAAGAAAACGTCCCGAATTAATCATCGAACGGCTTGCAACACAAATCGCGCCATGCCAACCGCCTTGATTGTAAGCGTTGGTGAAGGCGATTCCTTCTTTGGCAAGCCGGTCAAAATTCGGTGTCTTGAGAATCGGATGCCCAAGTGCCCCAATCGTATTGAACGACTGATCGTCCGTATAAATGAACACAATATTGGGTCTCTCCGTTGCCTGAACAAAACCAGTAACAAATAACAGAGTGAGCGTCAAGGTCAATCTGAAAATTCTGAAAATCATTGTTTATTCTCCTGAAAAAATGGTTGCAAAAAATTTAATGTTGAGCGAGGCGTTTCTGTTTGACCCGTTCCACATATTGACTCATCAGCGTTTTAAGGTCTTTTGCGAATTCCGGTTCGTGAACTATTTTATTTTATAGCGTTGTAATTTTACAGTGCTTATTTTCCAAAGTTCCCTTAGTAGCCATAATATTTCCAGAATCACGCCCTTATTTTCCTTTTTTAATCAATTGAACGGTCAAGTAATAATAGACCTTTTCTCTAACCTTATTTTCGTTTTTTTTTCAAAAATCAATCTTGTGTAAGGCTGCACGCCTAAAAAAAAGTTCCATCTATTGTTTCGGATATTGTGGATTTTTCCCATTGCGGCTTTTATCAATATACTATAGGCAACTTCTAAAAACTCTTTTTTAACCACGAAAAACACAAAAATACACGAAAGAATTTTTTGTTATAACCTTTTTATTATAAATGATTTACGACAATTTTATTTTTCGTGAAATTTC
>JAISQH010000608.1 GCA_031274385.1 Planctomycetaceae bacterium
CGAAAAATCGTGTTCAGACATTATAATAAAGGTTCATTATGAAAAAGATCATTCTGTTTTTTTCCATTTTGTTTTTTTGTGGCGTTTTGTCTTTTTTGATAAGAGCGGAAGAGCCGCCGAAACCGTCACAAAAAGAGCCGCCTAAAACGGAATCGCCGTTGCCTTCGGAAACGAAAACAACACCGAATATTACGGAGGATTCTTCCGTGTTACGTGCGCAGCGAAAGAAATCAACTCGTTCCCCACGAAGCCGTGCAACTCTTCCTAAAGGAGTTTTTGGAGCAGAAAAACCTGAACTCCCCAACGCATCCGGCACTATTTTAGGCGGAACCGTTCCCGCGCTTTGGGAAATTGAACGATCCACACCGGAAATAGATGACGATAATTTCCTTGATCTGCTGGATCGAAATACAATGGCTCCGCCGGTTCCCGGAAAAGTTATTCGTTACGCGGTGCAATTCATGCAACATTATGATGACAATATGGATGAGATTCTTCAGGAAGAAGAATGGAAAAAAATGCCCGGTGCTCCTCAGTCAATTGACATCAATGGCGACCGCGAAATGACAATGGAAGAATTGATTCGTTTTCTGGCTCTTTACGGGCAAGGACGAACAATTCATCATCCGCAACCGGTTGAACGATATTTTCAACCGAAATTGGTTTCTTCGCAATTTCAGATTTTCAAACCGTTTTCGCCGGTTCCTTCTCAAGTTGAAACGCAAAGTTCTGAAGTAACGAAATCGGAAGAGGTGAAAACGGAAGACATTACGGAGGAAGCGATGGAAAATGACGAGACACCGATTGATGATGCGGTTTATGAGGAAATTATTACCAATCGGCAGATTCCCGCTACAAGAAAATACGATACGTCTTCTGAATCACTTCGTGGTGTTCCGGTTTGGTTTCTTATTCGTGATCAAGACGGAGACGGTCAAATTTCGTTAAAAGAATTTGCGCCGTCCCTTTCGGCATCGGCGTTGGTGTTATTTGGGCGGCTGGACAAAAACGGCGACGGCTTCGTCACGCCCGACGAAGTTCGAACTCCACCTGAAAACCGCCCCGCCGAATCAGAACCGCACTAAAATAGGAAACAAAAAAACGCATCACATTTTAACATGTGCGGCATTTTGTCTTTGTTTTTTTGTTGCGCGCAAAGACGCAAAGAATATAAAGATAAAAACGAACCATTTACTCGTAGGGGCGACCCTTGCGGTCGTCCCCTTGTGGTCGCTCTGAATTGGTGATCGTTCGGGGCAACCGCAAGGGATTGCCACTACAATAAAAATGGACATTTTCAATTGTAATGGTACCGGTAAAATCCCTACCGAAAAATTTGATTCGATAGAATGATTTTGGTAGTAAATACTGTTCTCTGCGTATCAGCCGCCGCCGACAAGTGTAACAAGTTCGAGTGTGTCACCGTCTTCAAGCCGGACTTCGGCAAAAGTACGGTACGGAACAATCAGGCGGTTCCGTTCGACGGCAACATGGCGGTTCGACAATTCCAGCCGATCCAAGAGTTGACGAACAGTCAACCCGTCAGGGATTTCCGTTTGCTCGTTGTTGATTGTTAGTTTCATGGTTAAATCAATCAATTAATCAAATCAATTAATTAAATCAATTAATCAATAATTTTTGAAATCGGATATTCGACAATTCCGCTGGCACCGGCATTTTTCAGTTGCGGAATTAAATGCCGCACGGTTGATTCTTCAATAATGGTCGAAACCGCCAACCAATTTTCGTTGGAAAGATGTGAAATGGTCGGATTTTGCAACGCCGGAAGAATTGCCACAACATCATTGAGTTTCGCCTTCGGAACATTCATCATCAGACCAACTTTTCCTTCTGCCGCCATTGTTGCCCGAAGCATCAGTACCAAGTCATCAATTTTATGCCGTTTCCATTCGTCACGGTAAGAATCGTGATTGGCAATGAACCGAGTTGTACTTTGGAGAATTTCGGTAATGATTCGGAGTTTGTTGGCTTTGAGTGAACTGCCGGTTTCTGTTACTTCAACAATGGCATCCGCCAATTTCGGCGGTTTGACTTCGGTGGCACCCCAACTAAATTCAACATGGGCAGTAACACCGTGCTGAGCAAGAAATTGTGTGGTCAGACCAACACCTTCGGTTGCAATCCGTTTGCCCTGCAAATCCTGAACCGTTTGAATCGGCGAATCTTCCGGCACACAAAGAACCCAACGAACCGGACGTCGTGAAACTTTTGAAAACCGAAGTTCCGCAACTTCCAGAACATCGGAATTGGTTTCGACAATCCAATCGTATCCTGTCAATCCGGCATCAAGTGATCCGTTGGCGACATACCGTGCCATTTCCTGTGCCCGAATGAGTAAACATTCGATTTCTTCGTCGTCAATCGTCGGAACATAACTCCGGCTCGCAACCGAAATATTGTATCCGCTTTTTCTAAAAAGTTCAAAAGTTGCCTCTTGAAGGCTTCCGGCAGGAATTCCAAGTTTAAGAGTTGCCATTGTGGAATTAGTAGTCAGTAGTAGTTGTTTGTCGTCAGTAATTAGTTGCCGGTGTCAGTGTTTGCTATTCACTGACTACTGACAACCGGCTACTGATTATCGCAGAAAACACGTAAAATAAAAGGGGTTCGTTTGTGAGAAAAAAGTAATGCCGAATATCTGCCGGTTTTTTATTCTTCATAAGGGAACTTTCATCTCAAATAAGGTGTGATTATTAGATTTTCAAAAAAATCCGAAAATGGGCAATGATAATTTTCTTTGCGTCTTTGCGCACACAAATGAAAAGAGACAGTTACTTCATTATTTGTAACTGTTATCTGCTTTTCAAGTTTTTAAGTTTTCAAGTTTTTAAATAATAATGTCGCAAAATAACATGCGTTTGTCGCATAATTCCACTTGAAAAAAGCGGAGACGTAGGTTAAACTTAAACAATGAAACAATGAAACAAATAGTGTCGATTTCCAATTTACTCACAACTTGTAACCCCCTTAACGATCATGAGAAAAATTTTGTTGTTTGTTATTTTGTTTGTTTTCAGTACGTTATCAATTTCGGCACAGGAATCACCTGAACCGCAGTTGGAACGGCTCAAGTATAACCATCCCGGTTTGGTGGTTGATCTTGGTGTCGGACTTTGGGCGTGGCCCGTGCCGATGGATGTGAACGGTGACGGTTTTACCGATTTGGTTGTTGTTTGTGAGGATAAACCTTACAACGGAACCTACGTTTTTGAGCATCCCGGAACTCCGGGCAAAATGCCGGTGTTCAAAAAAGCAAAACGAATCAGTCACGGAATTATTAACGTTCAAGTTAGTTACGTTAATAACCAACCGCGCGTCCTCACTCCGGCAAACGAATATCCCGATTTTGCACAAACCGGTGTTGCGAAACCGGTTCAACTTCCGCTGCCGGTAAATGTCCACCCGAAAAAGTTACGCGGGAATATGTGGAAGTACGTTGATTACAACGGTGACGGTCAACTCGATCTTTTAGTCGGAATTGATGATTGGAGCGATTACGGTTGGGATAACGCCTACGACAGTAACGGAAATTGGAAAAACGATCAGACTCACGGTTATCTTTACGTTACAATAAACGCCGGAACGAATGATAAACCTGTTTATGAAACACCGTTTCTGTTGAAAGATACGGAAGGAAAAAATCTTGAAACTTACGGATGGCCCTGTCCGAATATGCTTGATTGGGACAGCGACGGCGATCTCGATATTTTGTGCGGTGAATTTAAGGACAGTTTTACCTACTTTGAAAATATCGGAACAAAAACAGAACCGAAATTTGTTAAAGGCGTCAAATTGACGCTCGAAAACGGTTCGCCGCTTGTGATGGATATGGGAATGATTACGCCGGTTGCCTTTGATTGGGACAAGGACGGCGATTTCGATTTGATCTGCGGCGATGAAGACGGACGCGTGGCTTTCATTGAAAATACCGGACAATTAAAAGACAAACGACCTGTTTTTCTGGAACCAAAATATTTCAGGCAAGAAGCCGACGAATTAAAATGCGGTGCTCTTGTTACGCCGTGCGCTTTTGATTGGGATGGTGACGGCGACTTTGATTTGATTTGCGGCAACGCCTCCGGTTACATCGAATTCATCGAAAATTTGAGCGGACGCGGTATTGATCCGCCGAAATGGAACGCTCCGAAAAGGCTTGAAGTGGACGGCAAGATTTTTCGTATCATGGCAGGTTCAAACGGTTCAATTCAAGGACCTATCGAAGCAAAATGGGGTTACACTACTTTGACCGTTGCCGATTGGAACGGTGACGGATTACCGGACATAATGGCAAATTCCATTTGGGGCAAAGTGATTTGGTTTCAAAATATCGGCACAAAAACTTCTCCGAAACTTGCAACTCCGCAACCGGTCGAAGTTGAATGGGAAGGCGAACAACCGCATCTGGCTTACGGTTGGCTGCGTCCCGAAGGCAAGGCTTTGTTGACGCAATGGCGCACCACGCCGGTGATGTTCGACTGGAATAAAGACGGGCTAATTGACCTGCTCATGCTTGACCATGAAGGTTTCCTTGCTTTTTTTGAACGGAAAAAGATGGACAATAAACTTGTTCTTTTACCGCCGAAACGTGTTTTTGTGGACGAAAACGGTTCGCCGATTCAGTTAAACGCTAAAAAATCAGGCGGAAGCGGACGCCGGAAAATTTGTTTCGTCGATTACGACTGCGACGGAGCGGTTGATTTTCTCGTTAATTCTACCAACGCCGATACTTTCCGGCAAATAAAGTACGAAAACGGAACATGGATGTTCAAAAACATGAAACAACTCGACGGTCGAAGTATTAGCGGTCACAGTACCAGTCCGACTGTTGTTGATTTCGATAACAACGGAATTCCCGATGTGTTGATCGGAGCCGAAGACGGACATTTTTATTACAAAAAGAATCCGAAAAGTCGGGGAGCGGAAAATCCCTGGTATCGCAAACCAATGAATTATGAAAACGCCTCGTTTTCGGTTTGGGGAGAACATGCTGCGATTCTTGAATTTAAGAACGATACTGTTGCATTTAGTAACAGAAATTATGTTTGGAAAGAGATTCCGGCTTCCTATCAAAGCAGCAAGGAAAAACCTGTCTTTTTTACGCAAACAGCCGGCGGAGAAAATCCAACAATAAATGTTGCGGCAAAAAAAGACGCAACGCTTTTTCTTTTAACCGGATCAAAAGAATCAGTTGGCGATTGGATTCTTGTTCAAAAAGACGTGTTGTATTACACCGACAAAGGGAAAACCAAAATGTCAATTTATTCGAAACCAATAAAAGCCGGTGAAAAATTAACCGTTCCGCAACATCAATGGACAGGTTGTATCCTCCTCTTGAAAGAATAATGTAACTGTTTGTTTTATTTTTTTAAGGATTGCGCGCAAAGACGCAAAGAACACGAAGGTTTTGATTCTATACTTTCGGCAGTCACACGATTGATGTTTTGGCAAATTATTTGGTAAATTGTTTTGGTATTGAACAAAATCAACTCCGAAGGAGTTTCATTTGGATAACCCCGTGCAAGCGGAGCGCAGCACGGGGTCAGTTATCACGAACTGACCGGAACTCCGAAGGAGTTCAATTTTGATGTTTGTGGTTACTGTGACAAAGTTAATCCCTTTTTATTGAACTCCTACGGAGTTCTCGTTTTGTTTGTACACTT
>JAISQH010000614.1 GCA_031274385.1 Planctomycetaceae bacterium
ATGATTATCCGAGTGCGCGTTTGCTTGATGCTTCTGGAATTGACATGCTTCTTGTTGGTGACAGTTTGGGCAATGTCGTTCAGGGCAGAACAACAACTCTTTCCGTGACACTGGACGAAATCATTTACCATGCCGAAATGGTGTCGCGTGCGGCACAACAAGCGTTGGTGGTGGTGGATATTCCGTTTCCGTTTTGTCAACTTGGTTCGACGGAAGCGATTCGGGCAGCGGCACGGATTCTCAAGGAAACTTCGGCGGATGCGGTCAAAATGGAAGGCGGAGAAAATCGGGCAACAACAATCGCCGCCTTAGTCGAAGCCGGAATCCCTGTGCTGGGACATTGCGGACTGCGTCCGCAAGAAATCCGACAAACCGGCGGCTATTTTGTTCAACGGCAACGCGAACAATTGTTCCGTGATATTACGGCGGTTGAAAATGCCGGAGCGTTTGCTGTTGTGCTGGAGTGCATCGAAACCGCACTCGCCAAAGAAGCAACCGCCTTGTTATCTATTCCAACAATTGGTATTGGTGCCGGTGCTTACTGTGACGGTCAGGTTCTTGTGTTCCACGATCTGCTCGGTTACAAACCGGAACAAGCCCGAACACCAAAACATGTCAAACAATACGCCGATCTGCAATCCATTATCTCAGACGCCGCTAAAAATTACGCCAACGATGTTCGGAACAACACGTTTCCCGATAAAGAAAATTCATTCTGACTTGGGTTTTGTGGTTTGTGGTTTGTGAATTGGGGGACGCAAGCGGTTTAAAAACCGGTTACTGTACGGGCAAGGGCAAGCCTTGCCCCTACAAAACTGACTACTGATTACGCAATTTTGCGATTATTTTCATTTTCCAGACGGAAAATGCAAGATTCCAATCGTCGGGCAATTTCATTTCGTTGAAGGTTGCTCAATGATTTTTCTTCCAGATAAAGAAAGGACAAATATTGGAGTCCTTCCAAAATAATAAGCGTTTGATCGAAAATGTGAACCATAAAAAGTTCATCATCGGAAAGCGAACGAACACTTTGATAGGCTCTCAAACCCAGTGTTCGTACTGCGGAATTGGTTATGGTTGTGGAACCGAGAAGCGACGCAATATCAAGTGAGACGTTGTCAACCGCAATTTCCTTCAGATCAATTATTCCGCAAAGTCCGTTGTCGTCGAAGCGCAAATGCCGCCATGCGGCGTTACCGATCACGGGTTGAATTGGCACGGTGATCCATGCGGCGCGGCTCAGGAGTGAGAGGCAACGCCCGCTCAGTGGAAGAATCAGACTCAAAAACATCAATCCCAGTTTGGCTAACCGCGCTTCTTCAAGTGTGGAAGGATTGGATCGGCTTTCCAGTAAGACTTGATTTAACTGGGCAAAACGTCTGGCAACCCAACTTTTCCAAAGAGTTAATTGTGATTGAAGCCGGAACGAAGTTGAGACGGGCGGATCGGGCAACGGAAAACCGGAAACAGCAAGATGAAATTGAGCCAGCCCCATCATTGCCGCGACCACGCGAAATTGTTTTTGTTCGGAGGTTTCGGTTTCCGGCTCCGAACAATCGAACCAAGGCAGTAATTCCCAATACGAACCGTCAAATTCAACAAATCCTTTGTGTTTTTTTGTTTCCAACGGGAGCGGAATAAATTCGATTCCTTCATACGCTGCCGTCCACAATACGGCTTGAATGAATTGTAATTGATCCTGAGTGGGGATTCCTCTTTGCCATCGCCGCAGACAAAACGATTGTTCCGGTGACTCGACTCGCCAATGTCGGCACGAACCAAGTGCGGACGACGGATCCAGAGGAAACAAATCCGGTTGGAAGTTTTTCGGATAAGCGGAGAGAACGTGTTCGACAATTTGCCCCGTTATCATAATTGGTGAATCCGCTAAATGAGGTTTTTTAATTATCTTGATTATTTTGACAATTTTGACAAATAGATTATGGGATCAATTCGTCTCAATGAAAGTAAAAGTATTCGGCAATGATGTTGAACGCTTCTCCAAAATCGTAATCGGATAATAACGACTTCAAAGGAAATCTTTTCTGGTTTTTTTACAAAATTGCTTCAAGAAACGCCCAATGGACAGTAAGTTGCGTCAATTACAAAACTTGAATTACTTCCGAAAGATGGGACAATGACAAAAAATAATGATCATTCACAATTATATCGTGTTAGGGTAATTATAAGGAAAGAGGAATACGTTCAATTCATTTGTTCTTATTGTCTGAACAAGATTTTTGGGATTGGTAAGATGAATAGGATAATCTGCCGAGAATAACATCAAATCGTCAGTTCTTTTCAACAGACTATCCTATCAATCTTATCAATCCGAAAAATCGTGTTCAGACAATTGGGGATTATAATAAATGGTTCATTTTTTCCAAACACCCGATTGACAATTTTGGGATACTTGGTAGATTGTGCGTCAAGTTTTGACATTTCTTTTCGGTTTCCGTTCGGTCCGGTTCTGAAGAGGATTTTAATGAACAACAGACCGTCATGTAACTGTTTCCGAAACGTCGTTTGATTCATAACTTTGACGATGTGCCGAAGGAAACGGTTAAGAATTTAAGAAAGCGAGTAATTTACAATGTCTCAAGTCCCTGCTCCTGTTTCTGTTCAGGAATTGATTGATGCTGGCGTCCACTTTGGTCATCGTGCCAGTATGTGGAATCCCAAAATGCGTCCTTATGTTTATGGACGCCGCAAGTTGATCCATATTATTGATGTTCGTGAAACTGTTCGCGGAATTCTGCGGGCAAAAAAATATCTTCGTCAAGTTGCGGCACAAGGGAGTTTGATTCTTTTTGTCGGCACCAAACGGCAGTCAACAGAAACGATCAAAAATGAAGCGGCACGATGTGGAATGCCTTATGTTGCCGAACGTTGGCTTGGAGGAACCCTGACCAATTTCAAAAAGATTCGCAGCCGGCTTTCACGGTTAAGAGAATTGGAAGTGATTCTTGGCGGTGATCAGTTGCATACTTACTCGAAAAAGATGCAATCGTCGTTGCAACGGGAATATCGCAAAATGTACCGGAATTTGAATGGTATTCGGGAGATGAATCGTTTCCCGGAGGCAATGGTGATTGTTGATCCGAAAAAGGAAAAGAACGCGGTAAAAGAAGCGCAAAAGCTTGGGATTGTCACGGTTGCGTTGATTGACACGGATTCTGATCCAGACGAGATTGATTTGGCAATCCCCGGCAATGACGATTCGATTCGGTCGATTGAGGTGATAATGCGTTGCCTTGCTGACGCGGTGCTTGAAGGTCGGCGTGACGCCGGAATCCAAACGGAAATCGGCGGAAAATAAATCTCCGAAGCCGTCAAAGGAACGATCAGATTGTTTTTCCCTAGTCGCGCAGCGACGACATGATGCATAACCGGCGGTGTAGCGCAGCGCAACCGCCGGACAATCGTCAACAACAACCAAAGTCGCGCAGCGACGAGATTATCAAAAGTGGAGTTTAGGGAATTGGCTGAAAGAGATTTTACTCGATAATGTCGTCGCTGCGCGACTTTATCGTGTGAGGGGATGCGATCCGGCGGTTGCGCTGCGCTACACCGCCGGTTATGCATGATAACGTCGCTAGCGCGACTAAAATCAAAAGGTATAGCATCGTTACAGTATGTTGTGTATTTTTTCCGGTTTTTAGTGAACATGAAATATAACCGGACTTTTTAATTCTCAATTTTCAATTAATAACAAAAATGGAAATATCAGCATCTCAGGTTAAGGTGTTCCGTGACAAGACGGGACTTCCGATGATGGATTGTAAGAAGGCTCTTGTTGAGGCGGGCGGCGACGAAGAAAAGGCGTTGGAGATTCTTCGCAAAGCGGGAGCCAAGACGATGGCGGGTCGAACGGATCGGGAGACGGAAAGTGGTCGTATTGCGCTTTTTACGGATCCGCAACGTGGCGTTTCGGCGATGGTGGAGCTTCTTTGCGAGAGTGCGCCGGTTTCCAACACGGAAGAGTTTATTCTTTTGGTGAACGGTTTGGCGGAGCAATTAGCGACGGGTTCCGGTGCGGCGACACCGGAGGAACTTCTTGCTCAACCGTTTCCGGGCAAACCGGGCGTAACACTGAAACAGTTTTACGATGATTTGGTGAACAAAATTCGTGAGGTTTTCCGATTGACGCGAATTGTTCGTGTGGAGGGTTCTTGCGGTGCTTATATTCACCACAATGCGGCGGTTGGGGTATTGCTTCCGATGGAGGGGACGAATCTTGAACTTGGCAAGGACATTAGTATGCATGTTGCATCGATGCGTCCTCAGGCGTTGAGCGAGCAAGACCTTGATCCGGTGTTGGTTGCGAAGGAGCGGAGTTTTGTTTCCGAGCAAGTTCGGGCGCAAAACGCGAAAAAGCCGAATGAACTGATTGAAAAGATTGTTGACGGCAAGATGAAAGCGTTCTTTGCCGAGCGAACGCTTCTGAATCAACCGTTTGTCAAAGACACAACAAAGACAGTGGCGCAGGTTTGCGACGAGGGCAAGATTAAGATCAAAAAAATCATCCACTGGACTCTGGGAAAAGTTAATAATTAAGTAATATACTTTCGGCAGTCACACGATTGATGTTTTGGCAAATTATTTAGTCATTTGTTTTGGTATTTAACGATTAATTAAAACAACTCCGAAGGAGTTTCATTTGGATAACCCCGTGCAAGCTTGCGCAGCACGGGGTCAGTCATCACAAATTTACCGGAACTCCGAAGGAGTTCAATTTTGATGTTTGTGGTTACTGTGACAAAGTTAATCCCTTTTTATTGAACTCCTACGGAGTTCTCGTTTTGTTTGTACACTT
>JAISQH010000001.1 GCA_031274385.1 Planctomycetaceae bacterium
AAAACATAAATACGTACAAAAATATTTTGGAATTACGGGATTTCTTAGTAGAGAATTTTGGGGCTGGTTCTAACCTTGAAAATTAGAAAGTTCACTGGCAAGATAAGGATTGAAAGGACAAATTACGACCGAAAATAATTTTCGTACACCGTTTTTTATCTTGCCTATTTTAACATTTTGAAAAAATTTTGGAAAAAAATGAATTATTTTGGACTTTTTTTCAAAAAAGAGTCCCTTTGGGGTCAGAAAGACACGGAGAGAGGTTGCCTACCTTGCCTGTTGGAAACTCAAAAAATGGTATATCAATCCGTGATGGAAAGAGAGGTTAAATTGATTCTTTGTGTCCTTTGTGCTTTTGTGCGTGATACATTTTCGATTTGGCGGATCAAGTGTGGTCTTGTTTGGCAGGGAATTGTCAATGGGCGGATGTAGGGTAGAATGTTGTCTTCCGTCGCCGGTTCTCACTCTTCGCGAACATTTTCATTTGCGCGCAAAGACGCAAAGAAAATGAAAACTCAACCCTGAATTGCTCTGTGTCTTTGCGCGCAACCCATCACGAAGCATGACGCTGAACGCTGCCCAATCAGAAGCGGTGGAAACACTGAACGGACCTCTTCTTGTTCTTGCCGGAGCGGGAACCGGTAAAACACGTGTTGTCACATACCGTATTGCCCGGCTCATTCGCAATGGGATTCGACCGAACCGGATTCTTGCCGTCACCTTCACCAATAAAGCGGCAAAAGAAATGCAAAACCGTATCGCCGAACTCCTCCCCAATCGCAATCGTAAAGACGCAAAACCCGAAACCTCCACCTTTCACTCCCTCTGTGTACGCATCTTGCGGAGGCATATCACCAAAATCGGTTATCCAACGCAATTTGCAATTTATGATCGGGGCGATCAGGAATCAATTGCCCGGCAAGTTCTCAAAGAAATCAAAGTGTCCGACGCGGCATTGCGTCCCGGTGAAATGTTGGCGAAAATCAGTTCGTGGAAAAGTTCAGGGCTTGATCCCGAAAACGCCGCCGGAACCGTTTGGAGTGCGAAGGATCACCTCGCGTCACTGGCTTACGGGCGTTACCAAAACGCATTGCGAACTGTTGGCGCGGTTGATTTTGACGATCTGCTGTTGGTAACGGAAGAACTGTTTCGAAAATTTCCCGAAATCCTTCAGGAAGAAGCCAACCGGTTTGATCATCTCTTAGTGGACGAATATCAAGATACCAATATGAGTCAGTACCGGATTGTGAAGGGGTTGGCGTTGCCGCATCGGAATCTTTGTGTTGTCGGCGATGACGATCAGGCGATTTACGGTTGGCGCGGTGCGGATGTCAAGCACATTCTGAGTTTTCAACGGGATTGGCCCGACGCGAAAATCATTCGGCTTGAAGAAAATTACCGCTCGACCAAACCGATTGTTGACTGGGCGAACCGGCTGATCGCGTTCAACACGCAACGGCACGGGAAAAAGTTAATCTCTCCGCTTTCGGGCGAACCGCCGAACATTTTGCAATGTAAAGACGGCGAGACCGAAGCCAAGATTGTTATTGCGAAAATCAAAGAACGTATTGCCGCCGCCAAACGTCAACCGCGAGATTTTGCGATTTTGTTTCGAACCAATGAGCAGCCGCGTGCGTTTGAAATGGAACTGCGAAACGCAAAGATTCCGTATGTACTGATTGGCGGTCAATCGTTTTTTGACCGCAAGGAGGTTCGCGACGTTTTATCCTACTTAAAAGTGGTGAATCATCCCAAAGATGACATTTCGCTGCTTCGGATTCTGAACACGCCGCCGCGCGGTATTGGTCAGACAACCATTCAGAAGTTGACGGCAACTGCGGTGTCCCAAAAGTCGCCGCTTTGGGATTTGTTGGGAGCCGGAACCGAACTTCCGGGCAAAACGTCCGAAGTTCTTTCGTCGTTCCGCACCTTGATTGAAGAACAACGAAAAAATCTTCATCAGGATTTTTCCGTTCAAAACCTGAAAAATTTCCTGTCGGTAATTGATTACGAACGGGAAATCAACCGCCAGTACGCTGACCCGAACGAACGTTCCAATCGTTGGGATTCGGTCGGGGAGGTTCTCAATGCCGCAGCGGAATACATCAAAGAGGCGGAAAAACCGGCGTTATGGGAATTTTTGGACAACACCTCGCTTGCGGGACCTGATTTTGGCAGTGACAAAAAGAAGGGGTTGGGGCAAAATGCGGTGGTTCTGATGACGTTGCATGCGGCGAAGGGGCTTGAGTTTCCCGAAGTGTTTATGGTTGGCATGGAAGAGGGGATTTTGCCGCATCACCGAAGTGTGAATGACGACGACATGGACGCGGTTGATGAAGAGCGGCGGCTCTGCTATGTGGGCGTTACCCGTGCGGAGCAACGCCTGACGTTGACACTTGCCTTGCAGCGTATGAAATGGGGCAAGATGCGTCCGACGATTCCGAGCCGTTTTCTCTATGAAATAACAGGGCAAGCCGCAACCATAAACTATTCCAGAGCCATTGCCGGTGAATTGCCCCAACGTAAAAAATAACCGCCCAACATAGTGAATAGTGAATAGTGAATAGTGAATAGTGAATAGTTTCGCAAGCGATATTCACTATTAAACGGTTTGAACGACGCTTGCGAATACTCTCCACTCTCAACTATCAACTATCAACTAATAACGCCCCAATCATCAATATCGTTGCAGCGTTGCCCTACGCTAGGATATTTGCCCCCCTCAGGGGCAGAAATCGGAACGTTCCTTTCAAATGTCAACCTCCCGCAAAATCCGAAACAATCAGTAAATTTTGACTTTTGCAAGGATTTTACCGATAAAATAAGGGAGTCAGTGGTTACGGATGGTTGTTATTGTCAGAATGGCGAGGCGATGTTTTGGGAAACGAGGGTCACGATCAGCAGAATCAGGAATTGAAATCGACGGTTTCCAAACCGCCGATGCCGATCATTGTTACGGTTGAGACCAAGAAAAAAAGAGCAACCCCCCAAAATTCCCGCCCCGCCAAACCCGCTTACGAACCCCAAAACCTGTTTTCCGACGAAACGGCAAAATTTTTGCTGCGTCTTATCAAAGGAAAAGACAAACTGCCGGAAAAAATTGTTCTTCCGAAAAATACAAAACAACCGAATCATCACGAAGAATCCGGGAAAAAATCGGGAAAACAACAGGATATTCAGGAAGAATTGGCAACCGCGATTCGTGAAATCCTTTTGCCTTGGTTTTGGAGTTTTCTTTTTCACATTTGTCTTTTTATTTGTCTTGCTCTTCTTTTTTTCCACAAAACCAAAGACGAGGCAATTACGATTTCATTGGGGATTGACGAGATTCCGGCTTCGTTTATTCGGGATTTTCCGCTTGGGGTTGACCCGTCGCCGGTTGAGTTGCCGACTTTGATTGTTCCGCAAGAGTTGCCGCCGGTTGAAATGCCGAAAACGTCCCCGCCGAAAGTTGAAACGGCAACCGAAACGGAGTCGGTCACGGTGACGGCGGAAAATTCGCCGGAAGTTCCGTCCGGTTTCAGTCTTCGGGGCCGCGAAATCGGCAGCC
>JAISQH010000028.1 GCA_031274385.1 Planctomycetaceae bacterium
TCAATGGTACGAAGACGCCGGTTGCCGAGATGGTCAATATCGTCAATTTCAGCGGTACGATCTCCGCCCCAAAGCCGATTCAGATATTTGACCGCTTCGATAATATCCTCCGGTTTGAGCGTCATTTCGTCCAACGGAATATCAATACCAAGTTTTCGGTTGATACGAAACCGCCCAACCCGCCCAAGCCGATAACGGTTTGTGTCAAAAAATTTATCGTAAAACAATTCCCGTGCTTTGTCGATTTGCGGCGGATTGCCCGGTCGGAGCCGCATGTAAATTTTGGCTAACGCATCTTCATGCGACTTGGTTTTGTCCTCAGCGAGCGAATTGAGTAACAGTTTGTTCTTTTGCTCTTCAATCACTTCGATCTTTTTGATTCCCGAACCAATAATTTCCAGTGCTTTACTTTCTGTAATGGCTTCTCCGGTCTCGACAATAATTTGACCGGCTTTATCCGAACCTTGCGGATAGACAATGTCATTCACCGCAACTTTTCCCCGAAACGGCGCGACGTACACACTCCAATCAACCGGCGGTTCCTGAGGAATTGTTTCCGTTATTGGTTCTTCGGTAACGACGTTTTCTTCGACCGTTTCAATTTTGGGAGTCTTCGTTTTCTTGGACTTGGAAGCCTTGGTTTGGGCAGCAACACTTTTACTTTTTAGGGGAACATTGGTTTTTCTGGTTTCGATTTTGAGCGTTTCCGTTTGATAAAACGCCTTCATCAGTTGCGAATTTGTTCCGTATTCTTCCGACATAGCGCGGAGCAACATCATAATCGGGAGTTTACTACTCTGGTCGATTTTGGCTGAAATTGTTTCTTTTCGAGTCATATTTAACTCGATCCAACTTCCGCGTTCGGGAATGACCCGGCAACTGAATGTCCGACGGTCGGCGTCCATTTCGGAAACGAAGTCAATACCGGGACTTCGGTGAAGTTGGCTGACGACAACACGTTCCGCTCCATTGATGATAAACTCACCGCCTCCAAGCATGATCGGAATATCACCCAAATAAACATCTTCCTCGTGCGTACTACTTTCTTTAACAAGCCGCAGGCGGACTTTGAACGGTTTACCGTAAGTCAAACGCAATTGGCGACATTCGTCCGGTTCGTAACGGGGCTTTTCGAGTTCGTAATAACGGTATTCCAGACGAATAGATTTGTCAAACGTTTCGATTGGAAAAATCTCACGTAAAACGGCTTCAAGTCCGATATTCTCGCGTTTGAGCGGAGGAACATCCTCTTGGAGAAATCGCCGATAACTCTGCGTTTGAAGGATCGTCAGGTCGGGAATTTCATAAGTCGATGTTTGAGTTCCAAATTTGCGTATTTCATGGAAATCAATACGGCGTTGTAACGGAGTTGCCATAATAGTTTATTGTCAAAAGAGTTATCAAAAATTATAAAAAGGAATGACAAACGTTGGGAAAATATTGTTACGATCAATCATGTCCGAAGCAGGTAATTTTGATCGGACAAATAGTTCGGTCGGTTCACTCATTTCAGAATCACACTGCATAACGAAGCATCCAAACGAAGGATTCAACATAATGTCGGATTGTTCCATTCATTGATAAAACCAAACGGAAGCCCGCGAACTTCCATAAAGAAAAAGAGTTACGTAATAACAATGTCCGCAGACCAGATTACTTTCACGAGGGAGGGGCATTATTTTGCCTTTCATCTGCGTAATCTTTCGAGGGAATTAAAGAATAAATTTCAGAAAACCGGATAATTATTATAATACATCAAGTCACCCAAAAAAGGGGGACTCTGCAAAAAGGATACCAAATCGAAAAAAAATAATGATTCGTGACCTGTGACGAATGACCTAAGTTATCAATTTGACTCGTGTCATTCGTCACATGTCATTGGTCACTCGTCACTATTTAATACTGACTTTGGCTCCGTTTTCTTCAAGTTCTTTTTTCAATTTTTCGGCTTCTTCTTTTGAGACGCCGGATTTGATCTTGGTCGGAGCACTTTCAACCAACGCTTTTGAATCAGCCAAACCGCCGCCGGTTGCGTTTTTGACAACCTTAATAACGGCAACTTTTTTGTCTGCTGCAAAACTTTCAAGAACGACGTCGAATTCGGTTTTTTCTTCCGGTTTTTCAGCTCCGCCGCCTTCACCGCCGCCAGCCGGAGCCGCCATCACCACCGCACCGCCCGAAGCCGGTTCGATGCCGTGAACCTCTTTCAAATAATCGCTCAATTCCTTCGCGTCTTTTAAGGTCAGACTGACAATCTTGTCGCCCAATTCTTTAATAGTCGCTGAAAATTCTCGTGTTTCACTCATAGGAATGTTTCCTTTCTCGTTTGTTGCGCTTGAAAACGCATAAAAATGATAGTTAATCTTGTAACAGTTCAACCTTAAACGAATTATCGGTCTCACACAAACCTGATATCGCAAAGATTCGAAAGGATGAATCCATAACAAGGAGTATTTTATTTTATTGTTTCTATTTGTCAAAATATTTCAATATTTATCAAAATGATTCGATATTTATCGAAATATTTCAAAGTGAATCGTTTCGTTTCGCCGTTCTCAATGGTTACGTTTATAGTTACGTTTTGAAAATTCATTCGCTGACTTTTTCAGCCTCGTTATTTTCAGTGCCGTCTTTATTTTCAGTGTCCTCTTTTTCGGCGAGTTTGACAATTTGGCTTGCCAACGCTCCGCCGAGAGCAATAAACTGACCGGAAAGTGTGGCACCGACACCAACGATTTGACCGAGCAACAATGAGATTTGTTCTTCACGGGTGGGCCATTTACTAACATCAACAGCCTGTTCCGCTCCCAACGCCTCACCATCCAAAACCGCGCCTTTGATTTCAAAACCTTGCAGATTTTTATCTTTCGTCAGTTTAACCAATTCTTTAGCGAGCGAAACGATATCCGAAGCTCCCCAACAGAGAGCGTAGGAACCTGTCAGGTTTTGGAAGGCAGCGGCAAGCGGAGTTCCTTCTGTTGCGCGCCGTGCCAGACTGTTTTTGATAACCATCAGGTTAATCCCTTTTGATGCGAGATTGACCCGGAGATTTTTATTTTTATTGGCATCAATTCCAGTCAGACCGACCAAGATCAAATATTGTACACCATCAAGCCGCTTGGCGACTGCATCGGTAATCAGTTGTTTGACAAACTTACTCATTTTGGGAAACTAAATTGACAATTGAAAATTATTTTTTATCGAATATTGTTATCAAATTTACCTGAATTTGAACAAAAATTAGGACAATTCAGAAAACTTTTTCTGCCGTAAATGATTTATCAAAAATGATCAATTGACAAAAAGATCAATGAGATTATTTTCCTCATTTTCGATGGTCAATGATCCACTTTCAATTACAAAGCAACACGAACGCCTGGTGACATGGTTGCGGAAAGTGTAATACTTTTAACATAAACCCCTTTAACCGCAACCGGTTTGAGATTTTGGACATATTGCAGGAAGGCATCAATATTTTCGACAAGTTGGGTTTTATCGAACTTGATTTTGCCAACGATGGCGTGAATGATACCGGCTTTGTCATTTCGAAATTCAACTTTACCTGCTTTATATTCTTTGATTGTTTTGGCAACATCCATTGTAACGGTTCCGGCTCGCGGCGAAGGCATTAAACCACGCGGTCCAAGCACTTTACCAAGAGGTCCGACAAGTCCCATCATATCGGGAGTTGCGATACAAACATCGAAATCAGTCCAGCCGTCTTTGATTTTGGCAACAAGATCGGTATCACCGACAGTATCAGCACCGCCGTTTCGTGCTTCTTCGGCTTTATCACCTTTAGCAATAACGCAAACACGGAGCGATTTGCCGATGCCGTGCGGAAGAACAATGGAGCCGCGAACAAGTTGGTCAGCCTGCTTCGGATCAATACCGAGCCGAATAGCCACCTCGACACTCTGGTTGAATTTCAAATTATCGAACTGTTTCAATAAATTGACAGCATCCGCTAAAGGAAACAGAGCATCGGACTTAATTTTTTTGGCGTCGTTTCGATAACGCTTCGAATGTTTTGACATATTTGTTAATAAATATTAATACCTGTTAAGGTTCGGTCAATAATGAAGATTCCCGACATCGGAAATCCTCTCCCGCTTTTTAATTGAAAATGAGGAAACTATTTCAAATTTCTTTTTGTTTCCGAATTTTCATTTTCCGTTTTCAACTATTTACAATATCCAGTCCCATACTTCGTGCTGTTCCGGCAAGAATATTTCTTGCTGCTTCGGGAGTTCGGGCATTTAGGTCTTTCATTTTCTTTGCTGCCACTTCATCGAGTTGCTTGGTCGTAATCTGCCCCACTTTGACACGAGGCACATTTCCGCTACCGCTGACAATTCCGGCAACTTGTTTCAACAAATCAACACTATGCGGTGTTTTTGTTTCCAATTCAAACGTCCGGTCACTAAAAACCTTGACGACAACAGGAATTCGCATTCCGAGATCAGGCTTGGTTCGTTCGTTAAACTGCTGAACAAACTGTCCCAAATTAATGCCGTATTTACCAAGTGCCGTACCAACCGGCGGTGCTGCGGTTGCTTGTCCGCCCTTGGCATGAAATCGAACCGTTGCTGTAAGTTGCTTTGCCATTGTTTTATGTAATAAATAACGAGTAAATAAATAACAAAAAATAGGTCACAGAACAAACGTCAGTTTTAATAAAATAATAAATGACTGTTCTTATCTAATCTTATCTAACCCAAATTTTTCTCAATTTGCCAATATTCAAGTTCGACGGGGGTACTTCTTCCAAAAAGGTTGAGGATGACGGTTACTCTTCCGCTTGTAAGATCAATCGCATCGACAACTCCTTCGTAACTTTCGAAAGTTCCTTCTTTAACCTTAATTTTTTCACCGACTTGATAACCGACTTTCAACTGCGGCGAAACTTTGGGATCCTCTATTTCCTGAGCAAGCATTCGATGAACTTCATGCGGTTGCATCGGGGTTGGTTTTCCCACTGCTCCGGTAAAATCGCCGACGCCGGAGGTTTCCCGAACGAGAAACCAAGTTGCATCATTGATTTCCATGTAAATCATCATGTAGCCCGGATATAATTTCCGTTTGACAATCCGTTTTTTATCACCCCGAATTTCCGTTACTTTTTCAGTCGGAACGAGAATATCACCGAAATAATCTTTTAATCCGGCGACAGCGATCCGCCGTTCAAGGCTGCGTTTGATCGGTTCTTCACGGTTCACCTGAACTTTCAGGATATACCAATTTTTCTTATTTTGAGGTTCTTCCGGCGCACTCGAATGACTTGCGTTTTCTGTCGCAAGTTGCGACTCGTCGGTTTTCAATTCCGTCCCGGACATGAATTGCTCCTCTTTCGTTTTAATGACGCCGGTTACGGCATCGAACACACGAAAATCAACCTAATATATCAAGTGAGTTAAAAATAAAAACCCAAAGCAAAGCGAAAATATAAATCATGGCGGAAAGGATGGCAAACATCACCAAGACAACAACTGTCGAGGAATACAATTCCTTTTTACCGGGCCAAGAGACCTTGACCATTTCTGATTCAACCGAAACAAGAAAATCGGCAAAAGTCGGCCAATGTACCAAACGATATCCAAACCACATTCCAAACAGGATCACCAGCAAAGCAACAATGTAACGAACGCCTTGTTCCCGCAACAGAGGTGCCCAATCTAACCCTAACTGAGTAAATTTATAAGCTCCGCAAACAAAAACAGCCCAAACGCCGATCATCGTCAGACGACGAATCAAACGTCCCTGATTATTCTTGTAACGCCGAACCCGAAATAATTCTTTAAACAAATCACGCACGGAAACCTCTCGGTTTCAATTGGCAATTAGAAATTGACAATTGAAAATTATTTTAGCTTCGTTTTTTATCAATCATTCATTTCATCAATCAATTACCAATTGCTCATTATCAATTGGCAATTGTTAATCATTAATTAAAAGCAGGGGAGGAGGGAATCGAACCCCCACCAGCGGTTTTGGAGACCGCAGTTCTACCACTAAACTACTCCCCTTCGTTTAGTGAATAGTTAGCAGTGAATAGTGAATAGCGATGGAAAAACCATTTTACTATTCACTATTAACTAAACACTTTTTACTACTTCAATACTTTTGTGACAACGCCGGAACCAACGGTTCGACCGCCTTCACGAATAGCGAAGCGGACGCCATCTTCCATTGCGACCGGTGAAATCAATTCGACTTTTAGTTTCACATTATCGCCGGGCATGCACATTTCGGCATCGCCGAGCAACGACAAAGCACCGGTTACGTCTGTTGTACGGAAATAAAACTGCGGACGATAACCGGAGAAAAACGGCGTCGAACGTCCACCTTCTTCCTTTGACAAGACATAAACTTCGGCTTCAAAGTCAGTGTGCGGCGTAATACTTCCCGGTTTGGCAAGCACTTGTCCTCGTTGAATTTCTTCACGTTTGACGCCGCGAAGCAAAAGCCCGACATTATCACCGGCTTGCCCCTGATCAAGCGTTTTGTTGAACATTTCAACGCCAGTCACAACCGTTTTCCGTTTTTCATCGGAAAAGCCGACGACTTCGACTTCTTCGCCGACTTTAATAATGCCTTTTTCGATACGTCCGGTTGCGACGGTTCCACGACCTTCGATGGAGAACACATCTTCAACCGCCATAAGGAACGGTTTATCCTGTTCGCGTGCCGGTTCCGGAATATAACTATCCAGAGCGTCCATGAGTTCGGCGATACATTTTGCTGCGGCAGGATCATTGGGTTTTTGCTGAGCATCACGGGCAACTCCCCGAATAATCGGAGTTTCTTCACCGGGGAAATCGTATTTGCTGAGCAGTTCACGAACTTCGAGTTCGACGAGTTCCAAAAGATCAGGATCATCAAGGAGGTCAACTTTGTTAAGGAAGACAACCAATTTGGGAACATTGACCTGACGAGCCAAAAGGACATGTTCGCGGGTTTGCGGCATTGTCCCTGCGTCGGCAGCCACAACAAGGATGGCACCATCCATTTGGGCGGCACCGGTAATCATGTTTTTAATGAAGTCGGCGTGACCGGGACAATCAATATGAGCATAATGCCGTTTTTCGGTCTCATATTCGACGTGAGCAACTGCGATTGTTACCGTTTTGGTCGCGTCGCGGACAGTACCGCCTTTAGCGATATCGGCATAACTTTTAACCTTTGCCAAACCTTTAGTTGCCTGAACGGCAAGGATTGCGCTGGTCAGGGTTGTTTTACCGTGATCAATGTGACCGATTGTTCCGACATTGACATGCGGTTTGGTACGCTGAAATACATCTTTAGCCATCGAAAAATCTCCTAAAAATATTCATGGAAAGGATTTAGTAAACAGTAAACAGTGAATAGCGAATAGTGAATAGACATTAACACTATTCACTATGTAACTATCAACTATTAACTAAAAACGAGCTGTTGGTGAGATTCGAACTCACGACCTCGTCCTTACCAAGGACGTGCTCTGCCGGCTGAGCTACAACAGCAGTTTTGTCGTCTGTTGGCAGTTGTCAGCCGACAGTTGTTTTACTGCCGACCTTCGACTGACGCTTGGCGACCCGCAACAAAGCGGGTGAAGGGAATCGAACCCTCGTCATCAGCTTGGAAGGCTGCGGCTCTACCATTGAGCTACACCCGCCGGTAAAATTGAAAACGAAAAATTGAAAATGAACGATTTTGCCTAACCATTTTGGTTCTGTTTTTGAAATTTTCATTTTCAGTTGTCAATTATCAATTCAACTGGGGGATGGAGGATTCGAACCTCCGAAGTCAGTGACAACAGATTTACAGTCTGCCCCCTTTGACCACTCGGGAAATCCCCCGCAGGAATTGAAAATCGAAAATGAATAATTTAATAATTGAAAATCAGGAATTTTGTTAATCTTACCGTTTTGGTTTGCTTTTACAATTCCTCAATGATTCCAATTGTCTTGTCAATAATCAATTTTCCATTCTCAATTCCACAGCTGGCGATGGGACTTGAACCCGCAACCTGCTGATTACAAATCAGCTGCTCTACCAATTGAGCTACGCCAGCATTGTAAAGCTACGCAAGGAGTTACATCACCATCGCTCACTTTATTGCGCCGAATTCGGTCGGGACAGACAGCGAAACCGGCTCATTAAAAAGGTATAAGTTAATCAATATTTTCCACAAAGCAAGAGGGGGGGAGGGGAAGAAGCAGAAATTTTCATAATTGGCAGATTATTTTTTGATACCGGCAAAACCAATTACCAAAGCAAACCAAATGATTCTGCGATATTTCTGATTCTCAAAAGCATCAAAATATTCTTTTAACTCCAACCCTTCCGCCAACCTTTTATATCATTCGCAGGCGTCAAAGCATATTGGTATTATGATAATGACAGTGATAATGATATAAAAAGTTCCCCCCTAAACAAAATTAACCTTTTGAACAGCAACAACCGCGAGCCTTGAGTTTCGGAAAAAGCGAACCGCCATAAATTGCGGCATCGCCGAGTTCTTCTTCGATACGGATCAGTTGGTTGTACTTTGCCATTCGGTCAGTTCGGGAAGCCGAGCCGGTTTTGATTTGTCCGGTTCCAAGCGCAACTGCAAGATCGGCAATCGTTGCGTCTTCAGTTTCGCCGCTACGATGCGAAGAAATCGAAGAATAGTTATTGCGGTGAGCCAGTTGAATTGCTTCGATGGTTTCTGTTAACGAACCGATTTGGTTCACTTTAATCAGAATCGAATTGGCAATTCCGTCATCAATCCCTTTTTGAAGCCGTTTTGTATTGGTTACAAAGAGATCGTCGCCGACAAGTTGAACGGTTTTACCGAGTTTGTCGGTTAAGAGTTTCCAGCCTTCCCAATCGTCCTGATCGCAGCCGTCTTCAATGGAAACGATAGGATACTTTTTGCACCAATCCGCCAAAAGATCAACAACTTCCGAACTTTTCAGCGGTTTACCGTCAATGGTGTATGTTTTGGCTTTTTCGTCATAATATTCACTGCTTGCGCAATCCATTGCAATATAGACTTGCTTACCGGCTTCGTAACCGGCATTGCCGATTGCTTCGACGAGGGCTTTGAGGGCTTCCTCGTTGCTCTGAAGATCGGGAGCAAAACCGCCTTCGTCACCGACATTGGTTGAATATTTTTGCTTTTTGAGAACGCTTTTGAGCGAGTGAAATACTTCGCAACCGCAACGAATCGCATCGGTGAACGATTGAAAGCCGAGCGGCATAATCATAAATTCTTGCACATCGACTTTATTGTCTGCGTGGGCACCGCCATTGATGACATTCATCATTGGGGCGGGCAATATCCGTGCGCCGACACCGCCGAGATAACGATACAACGGCAATTCGGTGAAATCCGCCGCTGCTTTGGCAACAGCGATTGAAACGCCGAGAATCGCGTTGGCTCCGAATTGACTTTTATTTTCAGTGCCATCGAGTTCGAGCATTCGTTTGTCAACGGCGGCTTGGTCGAGGGCGTCGTAACCGCAGATTTCATCGGCAATATGTTCATTGACGTTTTGAACTGCTTTCGAGACGCCTTTGCCGAGATATTTTGACTTATCGCCATCACGAAGTTCAAGAGCCTCATGAACTCCGGTGCTTGCTCCACTCGGAACCGCCGCACGTCCAAACGAACCGTTGGCAAGTTTCACATCAACCTCAACCGTCGGATTACCGCGGCTGTCTAATATTTGTCGTCCTTTAATGTCAATAATTGTGCTTCCCATTGTTGATTCCTTTTTGGTTTTTAATTGGGGGTGTTGAAAGTAAAAAAATCAGAATTTTTGCAAATTCAAATCAGCACCAAGATACCCGAACAACCGAACAAGGTCAAGGGCAACCGGAAAAAAACACAAAAGTGAATTTCGGAAAGAAAAAATAGAATAGACTCTTTTCGCTTGAATATTCGGTTTTATTTTCCTTTTATGAAGTCATCAGGTAGGCGACCTCTCTCCGAGATGTTGCCTACCTTGTCTGTTGGAAACTCCCAAAACAGAACAGTAAAAAACAAAAACGAAAATTTTGTCAAAAAAAATTAAAATTAAAATAGACAGTTACACTCATCGGTATTAATTGTTAATGGAAAATTGATAATGGAAAATGGAAAATTAAGAATAGTGAATTAAAAATGATGAATTAAAAATTGAAAACAGAATCAATTTTCAATTGTCAATTTTCAATTATCAATTATTTCCGTACTTTTTCACGAATATTAATTAGTTCTTTCATCACATGGTACAAACCTTGCGAATATTCTTTGAGACCAAACGAATCGTGTAAATCATGATACAGTTTATAGAGTTGTTTATAAACGGTAACAGATTTCGGATTTGGAAAGTACATTTTCTCTTTGATTCCGGTCATTGCTTGTTGTGCGGTTTCGACGTTTTTGTACGCGCCTCCGACAACCGCTCCAAAAATCGCCGATCCAAGTGCACAAGTCTGAGCACTGCGTGAAATCTTCATCGGTTTGTTACAAATATCAGCGTAAATTTGCATTGTAAGCGGACTTTTTTCGGCAATTCCGCCGCAGTTGATAACTTCCTGAACATGAATACCGTATTCTTCGAAACGATTAATAATGGTCAAGGCTCCGAATGCGGTGGCTTCAATAAGTGTTCGATAAATTTCCGGCGCGGTGGTGTGAATGGTCATGCCGAGTACCAGACCGCTCAGAAGTTGGTCAACCAAAACGGTACGATTTCCGTTGTTCCAGTCGAGAGCCAACAAACCGCTTTCACCGGGCAACAGTTTTTCCGCTTCACAAGCCAAAGCGGAATGAGTGTTACCGGTTTCTGTAAAGGCGGCTGGAGCCATATTTTTAACGAACCAATTGAAAATATCGCCAACACCGGATTGCCCTGCTTCCATTCCGTACATTCCCGGTATAACAGAGCCGGGAACAATTCCGCAAAGACCGGGAATATCCGGCAACGGTTCCGAAAGCGGATGAATCATGACATCGCAAGTACTTGTTCCGATAATTTTGATAAGCGTTCCCGGTTTGATTCCGGCTCCAACCGCACCCGTATGACAATCAAGCGCCCCAACCGCAACAGGAATACCGGCAATCAGTCCCACTTTTTTCGCAACCGATTCACAAAGAGAACCCGCTTGCTGATCGGAAGTTTTCGTGTCAATATTAAAATGATTCCGTAACCGTACCAAATCAGGATCAAGAGAAGCAAGAAATTCCGCACTCGGCAATCCTCCCCATTGGTGATGAAACATTGCCTTATGACCTGCCGCACAGATACCGCGCGGCAACGTATCAGGTTGGGGATTGCCGGTGATAAACGCCGGTATAAAATCGGCCAGTTCGACCCACGAATAGGCTGCGTCAAATACTGGAGGATTGATCCGTTTGCAATGCCATATTTTAGACCAAAACCATTCGCTGCTGTATTTTCCGCCGCACTTGGAAAGATAAGGAATCTGATATTGTGACGCTTTTTCTGTGATTTCGGCGGCTTCGGCAAACGAGGTGTGATCTTTCCAAATCCATGATTGGGCGTCAGGATCGTTTTGAAATTGAGGAAGCAAACCCAATGCCGTACCATTATGATCAACGGGAATCGGAGTTGAACCGGTTGTATCAATTCCGATACCGACAACATTGTGGGGATTGAACCCGGCATTTTTGGTATCAAGAGCCAATTGAATGGCATTGGAAACGGCATGGTAAAAACCGTTAATATAATCACTTGGATTTTGACGTGCGAGCAACGGTTGCTTCGGATCAAGGAGAACTCCGGCGTCGCCGCTCGGATAAGGATCAACAGCGGATGCAACCTCATTACCGTTTTCAATATCAACAATCAACGCGCGAACACTATTAGTACCAAAATCGAGACCAATTGCGAATTTTCTGTCAGTCATAGGAGTATTTGTTGAAAAAGATTAATGTACTTAATTCTAAACATATTAACGTTTTACGTTTTTGGAAAACTTCTTTACGATGACGCAACAAACAATAACGGGACATTTTTACCGATATTCCCAAGAAAGTCAAGCCGATTTTGCGCAAAATCATGTTGATTTTGCGCAAGTTTTTTCCCGGTTTTTGCAGAGCGTAAAATCTCCGGCTCTTTCATTCGTAACCTTTGGCGAACATTTTACCACAAAGTTACAATGAAATCACGGAACATTCTACTGCACTTTCCAAATTTTTTGAAATATTTGAATAAAATATATTTTTGTACACGATTAAAAAACTCAAAATTGATCAAAAAATGAGAAAAACGTGAAAAAACAAGGGATGTTTGGTTTAAATTCTTGAAAGTGCTATTTTAACCGGACTTTTGCAAAGAGTCGTAACGGGAGAAAAAAAAATTAAAAAAATTTTTGAAAGCGGTCTTGACAACGGTTATTGATTTAGAATAGAATCAACAACCTTACAATTTTTCGCGTGATGTTACGCGAAAAGGACAA
>JAISQH010000036.1 GCA_031274385.1 Planctomycetaceae bacterium
CGGGCTTCGGCTTCGTTTTTTGAAGTTTGATAACGCTGCACATAACTTTGGTCAATTCCGAAGTTTTTTAAATTGTCACAAAAACCGTAAAGAAAAACGACCAGAATGGTTGATGTTCCGAATTGAAACGAAAAGGTTCCTCCGTTCGCCGTAACACCGGGTTCTCCGAATGAAAATTTTCCGTGTTCGAAAGCGTACGCTATTGCGTTTGCGATTCCGCCGTCAAGGTTCCAGGCGAGAACGCCAAGCGAAACGACAGCCCCGGCGAGAAGAACCACCGTTTGGATAACATCTGTCCAAAGAACAGCGAGGATTCCGCCGATAAACGTATAAAGAGTGGTGACAATTCCTGTGACGATAATAACTGTTACCAGATTCCAGCCGAAGAGAACGGACATCGGCAAGCCCAACAAATAGGTTACAACACCGATTCGTGCGATTTGTGTCAACAGATAAAAAACACTGGCGTAAAGGCGAGCCCAAGAACCGAACCGAAATTCAAGATTGGCATACGCGGAGACATCGCCGGTTTTTCGATAATACGGCAGAAACCATGTAACGGAAATCCAAGTGGCAAACGGAATGGCAAGACTGAAAACGAACGGATTCCAATTACCGGAAAAAGCCTTGCCGGGTAACGCCAAATAACTGATACTGCTTAAATATGTTGCAAAAATAGAAATGCCGACAACCCAGCCGGGCATCGAACGTTTTGCGGCGGTGAATCCTTCCGGCGAGCGGCTTTGCCGCCAAAAATAAAGACCAATTCCCATCGTCAACATAAAATAGACGATCAAAACGATCCAATCGAGTTGTGTAAAATATCCCATCTTTCGAGTCTCCGCTAAAAATCCGGTTCGCCGGAATTGATTACCAGATAATTTTATACGGTACGGAGCAAAAATCAAGTGTAATTACGCGACAAACGCATGTTTTTTTACGACAACTCTTGAGAATGATTGCCGTCTCCTTTAAAATAATTGTCAGTAGCCAGTTGTCAGTAAGTACATTCGGCGGCATTTTTTTGAACAATAATATGAAAAGAGCGGGTAAAAACAAACGGGTTCTTCTTGTGATTGAATCAGCGCGGGCTTATGGTCGCGGGATCATTGAGGGGGTTTCGCGTTATGTTCAGGAGCGGGGTCGATGGACGATTCACTACGAAGAGCAGGGAATTTTGACGACGATTCCTGCGTGGCTGAAGGAATGGCGTGGCGATGGAATTATTTGTCGTACAGGAATTTCGCCGCTTGGTCTCCATTTGAGAAAACTAAATGTACCGATCGTTGAACTTCTTGGTGATGGTCAACGTTTTGTCAGTGAAGTTCAATCTGATGCCGCAATCGCCGGAAGTATGGCGGCGGATCATTTTATTGGTCGCGGTTTGCGTAACTTTGCTTATTACAGTTACGGTAATACTTGGTGGGGTCAGGCACGCGGCGATGCTTTCGCGTCGGCATTATCACAGAGGGGTTTTGAATGTTTGATGCTTCTTTCCCGATCCGGCGACAAGGCGGAAGCGTTTCCTGAATGGTGTACGTTTTACGAAAAGCCGTTGTTACGTTGGCTTTTGAAGTTACCGAAACCTGTTGGAATTTGGTGTGCTGCGGACACGATTGCTCAACGAGTTCATGCGGCGGCGATGAAATCCGGTCTGGTGATTCCTGACGAGATTGCACTGCTTGGTATTGACAACGACGAACATTTGTGTAACGTTTTAACGCCGACGCTTTCAAGTATTGATCCGAACTCGGTTGTGGTAGGTTACAATGCGGCAAAACTTTTGGATACGAAAATGACCGGAGGTTCCAAAGAGAAATTGTTACCGGGTAATGTACCGATCAGAATTACTCCGCAATGTCTTGTCATGCGTCAATCGACTGACGTAATTGCGGCGAACGATCCGCGAATGATTGCAATTGCCCGGTACATTCGGGAACATGCTCTCAATGGACTTCTTGTTGCGGATGTTGCCCGCGCATTTGATCTGTCCAAAAGAACACTCGAACGGCGTTACAAAAAATTGTTTGGTAAAACGGTTGATCAGGAGATTACGTTATTATGTATTGAGCACGCGAAATTTTTGTTACGTACAACATTGATGCCGATTGGCGATGTTGGTGAACAAACCGGATTTGACCGGAGTTATTTTATCAAGGCATTTCACCGGATTGTCGGAGTTTCGCCCAACGTCTATCGAAACTCAAACCGCGTCGGTGTTCTTTGGAAAGAAAATAAGATTTCCGAAACATAAATTTGTAACTGTCTATTTTGTTTTTTAAAGATTGCGCGCAAAGACGCAAAGAAGATTATCATTGATTTCAACTTGTTCTATCTGCTGGTATACTTTCGGCAGTCACACGATTGATGTTTTGGCAAATTATTGGGTCAATTGTTTTAGCAAATTGTTTTGGTATTGAATAAAAACAACTCCGTAGGAGTTTTTCACGGAGTTTTTGTACTGCATTGTTTACGGAATTGTTTTAGTTCATCGTTCAAAACAAAAATAGGACGAAATTTGAAAATGAAAAACTGAACCAACCACGAATTTCTTTGCGTCTTTGCGCGCAAATGAAAATAGATAGTTACGAAAATTTTTCGTCAAAAGGCGGTTCCTTCTCCCGGAATGGCATAAGGATAACCTCCTTGCGGATTTGGTTTTACCGGGGCTTCGCTTTCGAATGTCAGCGTGTCAATGTTGGGACAGAGTGACAATTCCGATGTTACGATTTGATCCCAAGTAACAATTTGTCCCGAATTTAATGCGGCTCGCCCCAACAACGCCGCAAAATTCGCCTCAGCAGCACGATGACCTTCGTTGTACGGTTTGTCGTTACGAATTGCATCAAAAAACAAATCGTGTTCCACTTGATACGGATTCGGTTCTTTGTCCGAAAACGCCCAGATTTGTTTGTCCGGCAACATCGTTTGATCGGAATACAATCGCGTTTTGGCTTGGGAAAGATTGTCCATCAAAACGGCAGAGCCTTTGGTTCCGTGTGCAAAGTCGCTGTACATATTGAAACATTTATTCCGATACCGCCCGTGTGACGTTAAATGAGTTCCGTCAGGAAATGTATATTCGTGATAATAAGTATCATAAGCCTGCGTTACAATATCAGGAACGCTGCGCCCGCCAAGTGCAATACACGAAACCGGCAACGCCCCTTTCGCCCAACAAGCAACATCAATATTATGGATACAATAATCAATGAAAACATTGCCGCCAGCCCAGTCAAAACCGTGAAAATAACGGATTTGATATTCAATTTCATTTTGACCCGGTTTGGGTTTCGGCGGATTGAACGGACCGTGCATCCGAAAACCGCGCAAGTGAATCAATTGACCAATCGCACCGTCGTGAATTCGCGCAACGGTTTCTTCACGGGCTTTGCAATGCCGCCACATTAAACCGCAGGCAATTTTGATATTTTTTTCATCAGCCAATTTTGCCGCCGCCTGAATCCGCCGTGTACCGGGAGAATCAGTGGCAAACGGTTTTTCCATGAACACATTGATTCCCTTGCTAACAGCGTACTCGACGTGCAACGGACGAAAGCCGGGACATGTTGCCAAAAGAACAACATCGCCTTTATCGAGACAATTAATCGCTTTTTTGTACGCATCGAACCCGGAAAAACGGCGTTCGGCAGGCAGATCAACTTTGCCCGGTTGTTCGGCAAATTGCTTGACGAGTGCTTCGGAACTGGCGTTTGCCCGATCTGCGAACACGTCGGCAACCGCAACCAATTGCGTCAGTCCGGCAGTTGAAAGAGCATTGATTGCCGCTCCGCGTCCGCGCCCGCCGGCACCAACCAACGCAATCTTAATCGTGTTGGCTTCGGCAGCGTGAACACGAAACGGCAGTGTTCCTGAACCTGCCGCCATACCAACAGCCAATCCGGTTCCTTTCAAAAACGTACGGCGTGAAAAATTCTTTAAAGTCATCATAAACTCCTTTTTGAAAAATACTTGGTTAAGAAACAATTAAAAATACAATTAAAAATACAGTCAAAAATAAAATGTACCAAAATCGGTGTTATATCAAAATCGGAAACATATTTCATTATTGTTCTATTATTCCGAGTTGAAAATCGCTGGGTTTCATACCTTTTTTACTTGTACCGAATCCCATTGGCAACGGTTCGTAACAGCCGACAATTTCAACATTTGCCCGATCCGGTATTACCGTTTCGAGACCCGCAAGGTAATACACGGCGTTGACCAGCAACCGCCGCAGCCCTTCACTTTCAAAGTCTTGCGACGATCCCATTGTTATCGTGAATGACTTACCGGTTTTACCGCCATTAATTTGGTACGTTTTTGTCCATGCTATCGGCATCATCGGGTCATTTTTCGTACCAGCAACCGGTTTGTCGGTCGGTTTCATGCCTTCGAGAACCTGACCAAGAACCAACGGTGTTGAATCGCCGGGCAGCGGCAACCGAACCCGATAAACATCAGTTGTACCGAAAATATCGTCACAACCCCGAACAATCGGCGAATCTTTCTTTTCCGGTACAATAATTCCTCGTGTTGCTTCATGACCATGATGCCCGTGATGAGCAATCCACGTTTCGCCCAAAATTTGCCGTCCGAATCCTTGTTCCCACGCTCCGCCGTTGTCATTGTAATCGTAACTATATCGTGCAAATTTCCGATCTTTGGGAATTTTAAAAGCGCAAATGGACGGTCTTATTCCAAGAACCGGTTTGCCGGACTTGAGATAATCGTCCCAATATTGCATTTGATGATCCGGCAGATTTCGGAACCGGAGATTAACAATCAAAACATCCGCCGTTTTCAACACGTCAAGATCGGGAATATTTGTCTGACAATCAGGATCAATTTCACCGGTTTCGGGATTGATGGCAAACAAGACAGTGCAATCGAATCCGTGATGTTGAGCGAGAATCCGTCCTAATTGTACAGAACTTTCTTCGGAACGATACTCTTCGTCGCCTGAAACAAAAACGATCTGTTTACCGTTACCGGAAAGATTCGGTGTTCCCTTATATTTCAACGGTTCGGCAAAAAGAACGGAAATGGCTGAAATAGTCAAAATGCTAAACAGAAAGCCTATCTTTTTCATGACGATATTTTTAACAATGCCTTTAATGAACGAATTGATTGATTATTGAACAAAATCGTCATAAATTTTCGCAACTGTTTCCGGTGTTACTTCGCCGTCCCAGACGGCAACACGGTAACGGAATGTCAGTGAACTGTTTGGTTTCATCTCAAGCGGTTGGCGGTGCAGATTCAGCGTGATGCCGAGATACGCAAAACTCTTGCCCAAATCGCCCATCGTGAACGCCATTGTTGGAATCGGATTCGACGAATGTCCCAACACCGCAACCGTAACAAATTCACCATTCAACTTCGCCGTGTACGCCATCCATTTGCACGGAGTCAACTTCTCCTCTGTACGAAATTTTTCCGCCGCGTTGTTGTCGGGACTGTCACTGAAAAATTTTCCCGCTTTGTCCATTGATTGGTCAAAACGCAAACCAAGACCAAAATAATGATGGTTACTCTTGTCAAGATTCGCACCTTGTTCGTCCGCCTTCAACGTCGTTTGCCAATCCAATAACGTTACATTTTCTTTTTCCAAAACGGAAATTTTTCGGGTTTCTTTGAGTAACGTTTTTGATTCGCCGCCTGAGACATTGCCCTTCCATTCGAGTTCCGATTCCAACGACGATGTTTCTGTTCCGGGCGGCGGATTTATTGAAACAGTAATCTCTTTGCCGTGTTTCGGGGTAAATTCCTCCCAAAAGTTACAACCATTCACCGCAATCGCAAACATCAACCCGTGATGGTGCAAATGATCGTGCGGAGCGTCCCGCAAAATGTTACGACCAGACGGAGTTCGCAAAATGTCAATGTACGGCTTAAACGGAACATCAACAAACCGGTATTCGGCAAGCGGTTTGTCACCGAATTTCAAAATCACTTTCGGTTTTTGTTCTTCGGCAACCACAAACGGAACAAACGCCCAAAAAATAAGTAACGGAAAAATGAAATGTCTCATTGTTAATTTTCCTTTCTCTGTTTTTGAGACGGGAATTGACACGCCTCGTCTCTTGTTGTTTTTTATGGATTGCGCGCAAAGACGCAAAGAAATTCATGGTTGGTTTCAACTTTTCATTTTAAAATTTCGTCCTATTTTCGTTTTGAACTATGAACTAAAACAACTGCGTAAACAACTCAGTAAAATAACTCCTACGGAGTTGTTTTACGGAATTACACAAACAAAACAATTCACCGCCAATCCTCTTTACGTCTCCGCACGCCAATGAAAATAGACAGTTACGGAATATTGTACCTTTTCAAGGTTTTTTGTTTCATCTATCCTTCAATTCATATAAATGGACTGTTTTTCAAAATCAAACATTGCCACTTTGCTTTCAAGATGCGAAAGGATTCCCATCGAAAGCGGTGCCTGAACCCGCACACCCAATGAAATCGGACACATCACCTCTTGGCGGGTCTTGACGCAATCCAACAGGTTTTTCCACAATTTGCCCGTATCACCGTTGCCCGCCCAAGAAATTTGAATCTCTTCCTTGCCCTTGCCAAACGGAACAATACGTACACCTTTATCGTAATCCGCTTTGGAACC
>JAISQH010000072.1 GCA_031274385.1 Planctomycetaceae bacterium
AACTCACCGATGAATGGGAACGGCGGAACGTGAAAAAAGGTCAGGAATTTGCATTGTTGACGGACATCATTACAAAAGGTTGGTCTGATTTGACAACCAAACAATACAAAAAATATAAAGGACTAAAAACCGAAAGTTTGCGGGACAACATGACAAATCTGGAGTTGGTGCTGAACATGTTGGCGGAGGCAACAACCACAGAAATCTCCAAAGAAAAACAACCAAAAACAATTGACGAAAACCGCGAAATTGCCCAACAAGGCGGAAGAATCGCAGGTAACACCCGAAAAGAAATAGAAGCCAAAACAGGTAAAAAAATAGTCAGCCCAATCAACGCAAAATCAATCAAATCCATCGAAAAACACAAAGAATAAAATAATCCGATCCCGCTGAAAGGTATCGGTATTGTTCAAAGAGAGCAGATCGGATCAAGCAAAAACAAAACAAAAATTGAAGGAGTAACTCAGGAAAACGAGAAAGGAATGAAACCTCGCGCATTTGTTTCAATCAGTCTTTTTTACTCTTGTATTATTGGTCGGAACCCGACGTTCATTACTTTTTGCCAGGGTTCGTACCAAACTTTTGCGGCGGAACCGGCAACCTTTGGTCTGTCCTTCCAACTGCCGCCGCGAGCAACAACTTGCCCATTTGATGTGTTGTCGGGATCAGGATATGCCCATTCCCAGACGTTGCCGATCACATCGTACAATCCAAAAGGATTCGGCTCATATTGCTTCACGTAATCAACAACAAACCATTTGTCCGCAAACCGGTCATCACGAAGCGGGAAAATGGAATTATTGCCGTAAAAACGCCGTTTGTGAACCGTACTGCCGTTCTCCCACGAAGTATAAGTTTCACGAACTTCCGCACCGGCAAGATTGGCGTATTTTGAAAAGTCCGTGTCGTAATCGCCATACCAAAACGGCGTTTTTGTTCCGGCGCGGGCGGCATATTCCCATTGCCATTCCGTTGGAAGTTTGACTGTTTTACCGCTTTTCTCCGAAAGCCAACGACAAAACGCTTCGGCTTCCCGAAACGAAATTCGCGCAACCGGTTGATCGGGGTGGTTCGCAATATAACCGGGAACAATATGATCTTTGCCGTCTTCCCGCAAATAACGTGTGTCGTGGTCGGGATCGAACATGGCGTATTGTCCGTTTGTAATCTCTGTTTCGGAAATCCAAAACGGTTTTAGCATTGCCACCTTTTTACCCGTTCCATTATCAGATATTGCCTGCTCGCCGGTCACTTGAACAAACGAAATTTGCCGGTTTTCACCCAAATCGATTTTTTCGGCAACAATCGGCGGCGACTTTTCCTGTCCTTGAATCGGTTGCCAAGCCCAAGACGGATCACCCGGCAAACCGCGTTCCGGTGTTGGTTCCGGGACTTTACCGAGATCAATCGTCATTTTGAGACGCGGAGCATTGGGAACCAGTCGGGGTGAGAAAGGCGAAAAAGAAGCCGTCGAATCTTTTACGGGATACTTTTTAATGACTTCATCGAGTTGCGTTGGGGTTAATTTTTGAACTTCGGCTTTTTCAACTGCCGCCAACGAAGTTCGATATTCTTCTTCCGGGTTTGTATCAAGATCGGCGTAAAGTTTTGCAAGTTCCAAGCGGCGTTTTTCAAATTCCGGGTTGATCCAATGTCCCCGATACGGAACGTTCAGATCAATCCAGGTATAAATCCGATCCCACGCTTCTTTGTCGAGTTGAACGCCGTAATGTCCGCGTTTGAGGATTTGAACGAGTTCGCTGACGCTGGCGTGATAATCCATCGGCGGTAACATATCGAGATCGCCTTCGGGACCGGGACGCCACGTGAACGGATTTAGCGCGGAATACGAAGTATCTGTCCGCCAATTTCCTGTGTTGTGGGCTTCGAACGAAATCATTTTGCGTTCGGCTTTGTTCACGTCGTTATGGCAGGCAACGCAATTTTTTTCGAGCAACGGTTGAATTTCCGTCTCGTAACCGAATGGTCTTGCCGCTCCGTAAAACGGCGTGATTTCGCTCGGCGGACGATTGGCAGCCGCAACCCGTTTGTTTGGCGTCACTTCGAGCGGCGTTTCATGACAGCCGATGCACGCTTGCTGTTCGCCCGGCATACAGAGTGTCCAAGAGCGCATTAACTGAATTGCCCGCCCTTCGGCATCGAGAACCTGAATCGAGATCGGCGTATTGGCTGGAACATTGAAACTTGCGGAGCCGTCTTCTTCAATTGGAACGGTTCCGAGAATCCGTTTCACATCCCAACTGGAGACCATCCCGACGGACTCATGCCCGCCGCTGTTTCGGAAACCGAAATGATAAGCGAAAATCCGAAGCGATTTGGCGGTTCCGCGCGGAACGCCTTTGAGACCGCCGCCCTGATAAACATCCGTAATGAACATTGTTCCTTGTTTATTTTCCGGGTCGGTCATATCGGTTCGAACCGGCGGACGCTGACGGGGAAGAATCGGAATCGGTTGGAGCAACGAATCATTTGGGAGTTCCATAATTTTCGTCATGTTGTCGAAGCGGTCAACGAGATAAAGCCCGAACATTCC
>JAISQH010000122.1 GCA_031274385.1 Planctomycetaceae bacterium
AGTCACCAGTATAGCATGTCAATTAAAGTTGTCAAGCGCAAAATTTTTTATTTTTCAATTTTTTTTATTTTCTGATTGTTTCGGATTTTGAGGGAGGTTTACATTTTGAAAGGAAATCTCTGTCTGACCCTGAAAGGGTCAAATATCCTACGTAGGGCAACGCCCCAATAATAACAATAACAAATTTATTTAACAAATATATTTGGTTTTGATAGGATTGCCCCGTTGGGGCGAAGGTCATTGAACTCCATTTTCGTAGGGCGTTGCCCTACGCTAGGATATGTTACCCTTTCAGGGTATTTTGATAAAATAAATCCACAATGGAAAGACTCCACAAAATCCGAAATAATCAGCAAATTTAAACTCATAAATTGAACAGGGGCTTTTTTTTATTGAGTTGCTATGATATATTGTACGACTTGTCTGGTTTTCGGAATCATTGTTTTTTGTTTTGCTTGCTCCACTTTAACTTTTAAGATCATCCTGATAACATGAAAATTGATCAAATTAACCTTTATCTTGTTCGTTTTCCGTTGCTCAAACCGTACACAATGGCGGATTCGCGGCTTGATTATTTTGATACGGTTTTGCTTCGATTATGTTCTGACGGTCTTGATGGTTGGGGCGAAGTGTTTCCGGGAAACGAACCGACATTGACGGCGGCTTGGTCTTCCGAAGTGTTTGAATGTGTCCGGGAATGTTTGATCCCGCGTTTCCTCAAATCGCCCAATGTCGATTCGGGAGAACAAATCGCAACATTATTTCAGGACATCAAAGGTAATCGTCACGCGAAAGCCTTGTTTGATCTTGCCTGGTGGGACATGTTCTCCAAGTCAAAGAAAGAACCATTGCATAAAGCATTGGGCGGTGATGCCGGAAAAGAAATTGAGTTGGGTCTTTCTTTTGACCGGTTCGAATCGCCTGACGCGTTTCTTGACGACATCAAACGGGCTGTCTCGGACGGCTTCAAACGAATCACACTCAAAATTCGACCCGGTTGGGATCTTCAGGTTCTTGGCGCGGTGCGGAATGACCATCCGACTCAAATGATTCAATGCGATGTCGAAGGTTCGCTCAGTCTGGAACGTCATAGTGATACAATTTATCGTTTTGATGATTTTATGCCGGCGTTGTTGGAGCAACCGCTTTCTTCCAGTGAATTTGTCGGACATGCCATGCTTCAGGATTCAATTCGAACTCCGATTTGTCTCGACGAATCCATCACCATGCCGCACCAAGCGGAAATCGCCTTAGATTTGCGAAGTGCCGGAACCTTTTGCCTCAAACCGGGCAAAGTCGGCGGTTTAACCGATGCAAAAGCAATTCATAATATGGCTCAAAGTAGTGAAGTTGATTGTTATGTGGGAACGGACATCATGACCTCTATTGGTTACCGTTTTGTCGCGGCACTTGCTTCGTTGCCTTTTGTTACACGCCCGACAGATTACGTACGCTTCGAAGAACACCTCACCGATGATCCCGGTATCCCGCTCAAACCCATTCTCAAACCGGAACCGCTCAAACCAAATGAACATGACTCCAACCGCTTTGAAGTTCATCCCGACGAACAGGGTAATATGGTTTCAGAAAGAGTTGTGCCTTACGAAGGACCCAATATCTTAGCCGGAGAAAAACGGTTGGTCATCGAACTCTGGAATGAACCGGGTATCGGCTTTGAACCCAATCTCGAATTAATCGAACGATTAGCGTTACGACGTTACAACGCCTCGCACTAACTTTACCTTATTTATTCCGGCTGCCATGAATTTTGATTTTATTACCAGTCCTTTGATGGGGATTTATTTTGTTTGTGCTGTCTTCGGCGGCACACTGTTGATCTTGCAACTGTTAATGATGATTTTCGGTTTTGGCGGTTCGGATAGCGGTGATTTCGGTGACGGCGGTGATGTTGGCGGCGAGAGTGTCGGGGATGCCGGAAGCGACGCCCACATCGGAGGACATTCGCAAACAATGGATCTTTTCAAAGTCTTATCGCTCCGAACCATTATCGCAGGAATTACTTTTTTCGGATTGGGAGGATTAGCCGGATTAACAGGCGGAACTTCAAACTTGATCTCTGTTATTTTGGCAGTGGCATCCGGTTTAATTGCCCTTTATGTTGTCTATTATCTTTACTTGTCGATTGCCAATTTGAAATCAGATGGTTCGATTTCGGAAAAAACATTGGTCGGCTCTTTCGGTAACGTTTATATCAAAATCCCCGCAGAAGGAACCGGAATCGGTAAAGTCCTCGTCAATCAGCAAGGACGAACAATGGAATACGAAGCCATCACCTCCGGCAACGAACTCAAAACCGGAACCCCCATTATTGTCGTTCGTATTATTTCCCCAATCACTGTTGAAGTAAAACCGTGTTAGACAACAGATTTGTTTGTGCAAAAATACACAAAACAAAATAAATGAAACAATGAATTTTAGGAGAAAAAATGGTAACTGTCTCTTTTCATTTGCGTGCAAAGACGCAAAGAATCAAAACGAGTATCTTTATCGTATCCAATTATCAATTTAATTGCGGCGATTTTTTCGTTTTAGAGGATTTTTAAA
>JAISQH010000228.1 GCA_031274385.1 Planctomycetaceae bacterium
AATCCTTAAAAAACAAAATAGACAGTTACGTCTTACAAATTGACAATACGAAATGATTGGGGTATAATAATGCCGAAGTGTCATGATTTACCCCATTTGACCGGCATTGACAGACGAATCTGCTTTTAGGCAATAATGGAATTGGCAAGACGTTTTTCTTCAAAATACCAACGATTCAATCGTTACGATTTTAATTTTATTTTTTTCGGTTTCAAACCAACCAACACAATGCTTCACAATAAAACTGTTTACACACTTGATGCGTATGGTCTTTTATATCAATTATTCCATGCGTTGCCGCCGATGAGCAGTCCGCAGGGAGAACCGGTTGGAGCGGTGTACGGTTTTGTCCGCGATCTTTTTTCGCTTCTCGAAAAAAATCAGCCCGATTATCTTTTCTGCGCCTTTGATATGCCGGAGCCGACATTTCGTACCGAAATCTACCGCGAATACAAAGCCAACCGTGCCGCAATGCCGGACGATTTACGTCCGCAAATTAATTCCGTCCGCGATATTCTTGACGCAATGGGTGTGTTGCCGCTTGGAGTTTCCGGTTTTGAAGCGGACGATGTTCTGGCGACAGTTGCCCGAATGGTTGCGGAACAAAACGGTTATTGTATTATTGTTACGTCCGACAAAGATTGCCGGCAACTGATTAACAAACAGGTTTCCTTGTTCAATCTTCGCAAACAAAATTTTTATCGGGCAGACGATTTGCTTGCCGACTGGGGAATCAAACCGGAACAGGTTGTCGATTTTCAAACGCTGGTCGGCGACGCAACCGATAATGTTCCCGGTGTACCGCTGATCGGTCCGAAAATCGCTTCCGAATTATTGAACAAATACGGAACTCTCGAAGGGATTTTTGAACACGTTTCGGAAATCGCCGGAAAAAAACGGCAGGAAAATATAAGAAACAGTAAAGAACTTGCAACAATGAGCCGGAAACTTGCCAAATTACGCGATGATGTACCGCTTGAAATTGATTGGACGGCAAACAAATACAAAGGAATTGACAACGAAAAATTGCGGAAGTTGTTTTATCGTTTCGGATTTAAGTCGTTGTTACCGAAAATCGACAATACCGCACAAGCCGAGCCAATCGCTCCGTCCGGCAATTCATATTCATTAATCCACAACGAATCAACATTGTTTGACGAAGAACAAAACGAGTTGTCCGGGAACTTATCGTTACAACTTCAAAATCCGACTTATCATCTTGTTGATACGCCGGAAAAATTTGACGAATTTTTCAAACAACTTCAGGTGCAGCCGGTATTTTCGTTTGATACGGAAACGGCTCCGATGGCAACACGTTTTGAAGCGACTTCGCCGCGTTACACGGTGATTGTCGGCATGTCATTTTCTTGGAACAATAATGAAGCGTGGTATTTACCGTTTCGGGGACCGCTCGGAGCCGAAACGCTGAATCTGAAATCAACACTCGAAACACTCCGTTCCGTTTTCGAAAATCCAAGCGTCGGAAAAATCGGACAGAATTTGAAATACGATATTGTTGTGTTGCGAAATGCCGGAATAAAATGGAACGGATTGGTGTTTGACACGATGATTGCCGATTATTTGTTGCGCAATGAAATGAACCATAATCTTGATGACATGGCGGAATATTATTTGCAACATAAAACAATTAAAATCGAAGAACTGATCGGAACCGGCAAGAAACAACGTCTGATGAATGATGTTCAAACGGATGTTATGGCGGATTATGCCGGAGAGGACGCTCTTGTTGTCTGGCTGCTTTATCCGTTACTCAAATCTCGGCTTGAAGCATTGCCGGAAATTTCAAAACTGTTTTATGAAGTTGAAATTCCGCTTGTCGATGTTCTTGCCGAAATGGAAATTGCCGGTGTAACGGTTGATACGGAAATGTTAAAGGAGTTGAGCGTCCGTTTTGCTCAAAAGCAAAAGGAACTTGAAACAGAAATATATGAACTGGCTGGTCACGAATTTAATGTTGCGTCACCGAAGCAGTTGGCGACCGTCTTGTTTGATGAATTGAAATTAAAAAATGTACGAAAAACCAAGACGGGGCAAAGTACGGATATTGATGTTCTGGACGAATTGTCTTCGGATCATCCGTTGCCCGCCAAGGTTGCCGAACACCGGCAACTTGCGAAACTCAAAGGAACGTATGTTGATGCGTTACCGGAATTGATTCATCCCATTACCGGACGGATTCACAGTTCGTTCAATCAGGCTGCGACAACAACGGGGCGGTTAAGTTCGAGCCATCCGAACTTGCAAAACATTCCGGTACGAACTCCCGAAGGAAGGGAAATTCGTAACACATTTAAGCCGGGACAAGGTTTTGATCTTTTGTTATCGTGCGATTATTCGCAGATCGAACTTCGGGTATTGGCTCATTTTTCCGGTGACGAACGGCTTTGCGAGGCTTTTCGTAACAACGAAGATATTCATACACGGGTTGCCGGAGAAGTGTTTGGTGTTGCGTTAAGTGAGGTGGATTCCGATATGCGGCGCATCGCCAAGACGGTCAATTTCGGTGTGATTTATGGTCAGTCGGCGTTTGGATTGGCGAAGCAACTCGGTATTGATCAAAAAGAAGCACAAAAATTCATTGATGGTTATTTCGGAAAATATTCGAATATCCGAATTTATCTTGATTCGATTTTGGACAGTTGCATCGCAACCGGTTACGTGTCAACATTGTTGGGACGCCGCCGTTATTTTCATGACGGAATGATCCGAAGTTTTCGAAAGGGCGGACTGAACCGGACGGAGCGGGAAGCGATCAACACGGTGATTCAGGGAACCGCCGCCGATTTAATGAAACAGGCAATGGTTCGGCTGCATGATTGCCTGCCGAAAGAATTGGAAACAAATTTACTGCTCCAGATT
>JAISQH010000442.1 GCA_031274385.1 Planctomycetaceae bacterium
ATACTCTTTGTACTTTGAGTTTTCGGGTTTAGAGTTCACGCAGGAATGAGGCTTGAGGCAGCAGGCGTTTGAAATACAAGCCTAATGCCTCAAGCCTAAACGTAACACGTGAAAGCGAATTTTAAAGTGTAAAAAGTATAATATTGTAGGGCTAAGGTGACTTGGTTTGGGGAAATTTTTAACAATAGACTTGTTCCATTATTGTTGTTATTGTCAACAGATTTTACAGATTCGTTTTTTATGAAAATCTGTAAAATCTGCATAATCTGTTGACAAAACTAAAACCCCTTTACACTCTTTTTCAAATTTTGGAACAAGTTTAATATCATTTTGACCGAGAAAGCATGAAAAAAAACGAAAGAAGAGATGTTTTTTTGTAATGTTGTACGATAAAAAATTTACCAATAAATTTTTTTCTTATTTCGTGAAATTTCGTGTTGTTTTACGTAGAGTTTTCATTTTGATGAAGCACTTTTTAGTTATTTTCGAACAAATCAGAACATGGCGAAAAAAACAGCAATTAAGTTAAGCAAACGAGATATTCAAACGCTTGAAAATCTTGCCGGTATGGCGAATCGGGTTGTCGCGCAGGCGAAGCGAAAAAAAGACCCGGCGGTTGATATTCCGGTTCGGGCATTGTCGAATGTTTGTTTCAATGACCGGAAACGGATCATTGAAATGGGCAAGCGAACATCGCAACGCCAACTCTTTAATCTGTCACAAGCCAAAAGTTTTATGCAAACGATGCTTGTTGCCAGCGGCACAAAGCAACTCATCGAACAAGGTAAGACAACAAGTATTCGGGGTCTTTACTATTTGCTCAAGCACACAATCGCCGGTGTCAAGGAAGAAACCTTCGACGAACAAGGAGATTGTGATCCGATTATTGAAGATTGTGAGGTGTTACTTGAATGTCTTCGGGAAGAGTTGCATCTTTACGCTCAAAAAAGAGGAGATATGGTTGGTGAAATCGTTCTCACTGACAAGGGCGATGAGATTGATTGTTCGCGAATGGGTTCCGGCGGTTACGGTATTCCGTCGATTGTCGAGCCGGATGTGATTCAATTCAAAAAATGTAGCGCAAAATTTGTGTTGCATGTCGAAAAAGACACGGTCTGGCAACGGTTTAACGAAGATAAATTCTGGAGCAAGCATCATTGTATTTTAACGCATGGTGCAGGTCAGCCGCCGCGTGGTGTCCGGCGTTTGCTGTACCGGCTTCACAACGAATTAAATTTGCCGATCTATTGTTTGCTCGATAACGATCCGTGGGGATACTATATTTACAGTGTTATCAAGCAAGGTTCGATCAATCTGGCGTTTGAATCGCAACGTATGGCGATTCCTGATGCGAAATTTCTCGGATTGCGCAGTATCGATTTTGTCCGATGCAAACTTTCCGACAGTGTCAAAATTTCGCTCAACGATCAAGATCGAAAGCGTGCCAAACAGATTGCGGAATATCCGTGGTTTATTAAGAAAAAAGCGTGGCAAAAAGAAATCGAAACAATGCTCGACAACGGTTTCAAACTCGAAGTCGAGGCATTGACTAATCGTGACATCAGTTTCGTAACGGAACAATACGTCCCGCAACGTCTTCAAGAAGGCAATTTTCTCGACTAAGATTCATTTTGAGATGAATTAAAATGTGTGCGAAAATACACCATGTTTTTTGACAAAATGATTTTCGCACACAAAGCGGCGTGATATTGGTTCAATAACCGATGTTGAACGCGCTTCTTGCTTGTTGCGGTTTTGGATCGAGAAAGAAATCTCGCGGACCGCGGGTAGTGTAGGTTGGCATGGGAGCGGGCGGGGCGGTGGTTCTATAAACTTGCCCGTGCGGTGTGTTTTCCCAATAACCCTGTAACGGATAACCAGTTGGCGGATAACCTTGAATCGGCGGCGCCAAAAGCAATGCCCGAACTCTTGGAAAAAGCGGTTTGAAACCGGGATCGTATTGTTCTCGCGGAACATAAAGCGGTTGCATTCCCAAATACGGTCGATCTGCCGGTTGCAATGCTTGCCGTAAAAACGGAGCGAATTCCGTTCTCGAATGTGGGCAAGGTTCGTAACCATGAACCGGACAAACGCCGTTTGTTTTTCCCGGACAAACCTGCATGGTGCCATAACCGTATTGGTTTTTCAGGCAATCGTTTTTGCAATCTTTTCCGTGAACCGGACAAACTTTCGGACATGAACCGTTACATTTTCGGCAAGTTCCATCTTTGCAAAGCCCGTCAACACATTGTCCCTCGTGGCAGGCAACACGGTTGCGGCAATTGGGGCAGTTGTCGTTAGGATCGTGATGACCGGGACACGGAGTGCGGTCAGCGGCGTGTCCGGCATGAGTTTTACACGAAAGCGTTGAATTGGGATCGCAAGAGAGCGATTTTTGTTCGGCTTCGATTTTTGCGTTGTTTTTCTCAATATTTTTTTGAGTTTCTTCTCCACGTGCTTCGAGCAATGCCGTCATCATGCACACGGCAAAGAGTATCGTCAATGTCAATCGGATCATTTTCATTATAATATTCCTCACTTGAGAAAACGGACGCGTGTTTCGAAACGATTACACCTTGCGCCTAAATCGGCAAATGAACCGCTCCAAGTTCAATTTTTTCTCCATTCTTGGGTAAAAGCAAGAAAATTCCCGATAGGCAAAAGATTAGGCAAAAAAATTAGGCAAAAAATATTGACAATGCAACAAAGAAATTTACGGATAAATTCAAAAAAAATTTGTTCTCACCCTTTGCATCCGCCGACAAATCTGCGATAATGATTACATAATCGATAATGAATTATCTAATCGAAAATTATTCCGTCCTAATCTACTCATTTTGCCCAAACCAACCCTACAATAAATTCAGCAGACCAATTAATCGAAAATTAACGAAAAAATTTTTAAAATTGTTCGTCGGTTTTGCCTTTTCGTTTAGTTCGTATTAAAAATATCACAGAGTGAGATTGAAATCAAAAATCGTAACAGTTATAAAATTCGAAAAATTGTTTAACCGAATCACTTGAAATCATTCACGGCTTGTAATAAATATAACAAATAACCAACTAAAAGAAAACAATATGAGTACAATAAATAAGCCATCCCGAATCATGCAGATTTGTGACGAATTGCAGATGCTTTCGCCGCAAGAATTGCGTCAGATCGAAACAACAGCACGCGATCTTCGGAAAAGTAAATCCGTTTCCGAACTTTTGGAACAAAAAGACGAAAACGATGATCTCGACTTTGACGAAGATGGTTGGCTTCGTCCCAAGCCGGAACATGTTCAGGAATTCATGAGAGCATGGTACGGCTGTTTGGAAGGAATGACCGAAGAAGATTTTTACAAGGCAAAATTGGAACGAATAACAGGAGAACCCCAATGATCCGCGCTTTAATTGATTCCAATGTGTTTTTTGATTATACGTTGAAACAAGGTGATTCCGTTGAGTTTGCCGTCCGAATTTTTCAAAAAATATTTGTCGGGAAAATTCAAGGCTGTGTTTCATCTTCGATGATAACAGACTTTTATTACGTCCTCAAAAAGAGAACGGATGCCGAAAATGCACGAAAAATGATTGAAATGGCTTATCGGACATTAACAATTTTACCTGTTACCCACAAGACAATTCGAAACGCCCTTGATTCTCCGATGGACGATTTTGAGGATGCCGTTCAAGCCGTTGCCGCCCAATCGGAAGGAATCGAAGTTGTTGTAACACGTGATAAAACCGGTTTCAAAAATTCCGGTATGACCGTATTTACTCCACAAGAATTTTTAACATTTTTAGATAAGTAGTAGGCTGTTTTGCCGCTAGATAAAAAAAGTTCAGAAATGAGATTCCGAATGGATGCCGACATATTATTGGAACGCATTACGGTTAATCCGGCGGTCTGTCATGGTAAACCGTGTATTCGGGGGCATCGGATTTGGGTAACTCTTATACTTGATTTTTTGGCATCCGGTGTCAGTATCGAAGAGATTTTGGCAAACTATGCCGCTCTGGAACGGGATGACGTTCTGGCGTGTATTGCTTACGGTGCGGAAATGTCGCGGCAACGTTTTGTTGATGTGAATGAGGATGTCGAGCTGCCGTAAAAACTGAATAACTGTTTCCTTTTGGAAGCAGTTCAGATTGTTAATATTATTGTAACCCAATTTTTACTCCAACCCTTTTAATTTATTATGCAAGCACAATTAGTTGACAAAAACTTTTTGAACTGGGCAATTCAGGACGGCGAGCAGCACGAGATTTCGGCTGACTTGCAATGTTCCTGCGGTTGCGACGGCAAGTCTGTTGAGGTGTGGAAAGCCAAAATGGCAGTCCTCCGCCGTGAAACAGTACAAAAACCAACCCTCTTTATCGGAATGGGAACCTGCGGTCTCGGTGCCGGTTCCCATTTTACGCTCGCCGAGATCAAAAAATATTTGTCCGAAAAAGGTATTGATGCCGACATTGTGGAAGTCGGTTGTATCGGACTTTGCGCGATGGAACCGCTTGTCGATGTTCAACTGCCGGGTCGAACACGGCTGATGTTTCAATCCGTAACAAAAAACAAAGTTGCCGGTCTGCTTGATGCCGTTTTTGCCGGAGAAGTACCGAAAGACCTTGTCATGGGACAATTTCGTACACCGGGTCAACTGGCTTGGGACGGCGTTAAATTTCAGGACGAACATCCGTTCTTCGGTCCGCAGACCCGATGGGTGTTGAAAAACTGCGGCATCATTGATCCGGCACAACTCGAAGAATACCTTGCTTCCGGTGGTTATCAAGGTTTGCGAAAAATTCTTGGCACGAACGGCAAACCTGCTTGGGATCCGATGGATGTTTGTATCGAAGTTGAAAAGAGCGGTCTTCGCGGACGCGGCGGCGGCGGTTTTCCAACCGGTGTCAAATGGAAATTTGCACGAAATAACAAAGACACACATCGTTATCTTGTTTGCAATGCCGACGAAGGCGATCCCGGTGCGTTTATGGATCGTGCGGTCATCGAAGGCGATCCGCATCGGCTGCTTGAAGGAATGGCAATTGCCGCTTACGCAATCGGTGCAAGTAAAGCGTACATTTATATCCGTGCGGAATATCCGTTGGCGATTGCACGGCTTGAACAGGCGATTGCCGATGCCAAAGCGAACAATCTGCTTGGTAACAAAATTCTCGGCAGTGAATTTTCGCTCGAAATGGTTATTAAGAAGGGAGCCGGAGCGTTCGTTTGCGGTGAAGAGACGGCATTGATTCATAGTATTGAAGGCAAGCGTGGAATGCCGCGTCCGCGTCCGCCGTTTCCCGCTGTTTCCGGGCTGTTCGGACATCCGACGATCATCAACAATGTCGAAACGTTGGCAAATGTTCCGTTGTTGGTGAGGAACGGAGCCGATTGGTTTGCCGCTGTCGGAACTGCCGGAAGCAAGGGAACGAAGGTTTTTGCTTTATCCGGCAAGGTTTCCCGTACAGGATTGGTCGAAGTGGCAATGGGAACAACGTTACGGGAAGTCGTGTTTTCCATCGGCGGCGGTATTGCACTGGGAAAAGCGTACAAGGCGGTACAAATCGGTGGTCCGTCCGGCGGCTGCATCCCGGAATCGCATCTTGATATTGAAATTGATTACGAAT
>JAISQH010000489.1 GCA_031274385.1 Planctomycetaceae bacterium
TAATCAGCAAATCTTTATGGAAAATGCCGATGCAGTTGTTCTTCGAACGGTTGATTTTAGTGAAACCAGCCTCATTTTGACCCTTTTTACACGGCAATTCGGTAAAATTGAGGCATTGGCAAAAGGCGGTCGGCGTCTGAAAAGTCCTTTTGAGTCTGCTCTTGACATACTTGCCCGAATTCGTGTATCCTTCCTCCACAAAAAGGGGGATGCACTCGATTTATTGACCGAAGCCAAATTGATCCGCCGGTTTCGGGTGACGAAATCGAACCTTGCCGGTTTGTTCGCCGGTTACTATGTCGCCGAACTGGTTCATTCCCTGACCGAAACAGAAGACCCAAACCCGACCATTTATGACCTGACCGTTAAAGTGCTTGCCCGTCTGGAACAAGGAACCTTCGTCATGAGAAGCTTGATTCGCTTCGAAAGTCTCTTCCTCAAAGCCGTCGGGCAACAACCCTCACTCGAAAATTGCGCGGAATGCGGTACGGCAATCCACCCGGAACAAAAACGAATCGCCTTCGGATACCTTGACGGCGGCGTCCTTTGTTCCCGATGCGCCGAACTACTTCGTAATAACGGTCATAGCCCGTTTTTAACTTCCCTGTCAGCAGAAGCGTTGCTCGGAATGAAACAATTAGCCGATCCGAAAGACAGAACGGAAAATTGGAAACGGATGGTATTGGAACGAAATGTTCAGAACGAAATACGAGGATTGCATAATCATTATTTCAGTCACCTGCTCGGTAAAAGACCGAAATTGTATGACTGGTTGAGTTTCATCGCTCAAAATGACAACGACCATTAAATCAGAAAACAAAGAAACAATGTCCAGCCCACGAATCACCACACGGAAATTCATGCGAAAATCAATTTGCATTCTGTTTTATGTTCTTTTATCGGTAACGGCTTTTTCGGAAATGACCGGTTGCAAAACCACGTCATCAGATTCAAGCCGTTGGCTGACGCCGAATGTTCGTGGTCAGGCTCCCGCCGCCGCTCCCGCACCTGACGCTTTTTCAAGTCCGCAAGTTGTTGCCGTACCGGAATTACCTATCCCAGTGACAACAACGGCACCGCCGCCAACAATGTTTGCGCCGCCGACTGCCAATGATCCGTTCTTAGCGGCGTCGCAAATGGAATCAACGGATCCGGTAATGACGATGGCGGTTCCGGCAATGACGGCTCCGGCAATGACGGTTCATTCTGCTCCTCCGGCGTTACCTGTTGCTGCTCCGGTTGTTCCGAACGATCCTTGGATGCCGAAGGTTGCCGCCGCATCGCAACCCATCCCGCCCTACCGGAACTCGCCGGAATCCGTTCACGCCACACCGATTCCAACAACCGCCGCCGTGCCGCTTCCGCAAACCAACGATCCTTGGGGATTGGACAACACCGAAATTCAAAACGCCGTCTCCATTGAAGAACAGGCAAAACGTGAAGAAGAAGAAATAGAAAAAGCCCGCCTTGCAGAACTGGCAACCGCGCAACGGAAAAACGGGACACCGGAATATCTGCAACCGCTTCCGAAATGGAACGGTCCTTTTGAAACTCGTGAGAAAAAACAAACAATTGAACAAGATATTATCCGGCAGGTTGGATATTCCGAAGAAAAACCAAAAGGATTTGACAATTTACCGGTTTATGATTGGGAAAAAGAAGAACAAAAAGGATTTGACTGGTCGGTTCTTGATCCGGTTCATTTTTTTACCAAAGTTCGTGATTGGGTTGGGCTTGGTCCCGACGAAGCCAAAGCGAACGCCGCCATGAAAAAAGGACGGGAACTCCTGCTCGCCACACCGGATTTGAAAGACCGCAAAAAATGTCTCGAAGCCGCCAAACAGTTTTCGGAAGCCGCGAAACGTTGGTCTGATTCTTTGTTGGAAGAAGACGCCCTGCATTTGGCTGGAGAATGTTATTTCTTCGCCGATGATTACCCGAAAGCCATGAAATCGTACCAAAAACTTTTGATCAAATATCAACATTCAAAATATGTTGACAATGGAGTTCGGCGATTATTCAAGATTGCTCAGTATTGGGAAGAAGAAGATCGGCGCGGTGTTTCGACAATTAATATGACAGAAAAGTCACGTCCGGCGTTCGATACATTCGGTTACGCCAAAAAAGCGTACGAAACGATCTTCATCAATGATCCGAACGGTCCGGTTTCCGATGATGCGGTGATGGCGTTGGCAACCGCGTATTTACGGAAGGGACGCTATCAAGGTGACGATCATTTCAATCACGCCGCTTACTATTACAATTATTTACGTGAAAATTATCCGCTGAGCGACCATATTACCAAAGCGCACGAATATGAGTTGGAAGCGCGAACCCATGCTTACATGGGAGCCGAACACAGCAGCGCCACTCTGGATGAAGCACAAAAATTAGCCGAAATCACTCTTCGCCAATTCGGTTCTGAGTTGGACGAAAAGGAAAAAGAAGATATGGTCGAAATAAAAGAAGGGATCATCCAACGTCAGGCGGAACGCGAATGGACAATGGGACAATTTTATGACAAAAAACAATATTATGGTTCGGCAAGACTGTAT
>JAISQH010000493.1 GCA_031274385.1 Planctomycetaceae bacterium
AAAAAATGGAACAAATTTTTTTATAACATGATTTGTATATTTTTTATAACATGAAGTTATAAAAATCTTCCTTGAGTAAAATAATAATGAAACACCGTCAAAAACAGAACAAGTTAAAAACAACCTTGAATTTCTTTGCGTCTTTGCGCGCAATCCATAAAAAATAAAATAGACAGTTACTTACGTTTGTTTCAGAAAATTCGCATAAACGCTTTTTCTGTCCCAAGTACAAAATCCTTGCGAAAGATAGGCTTTAAGAGCCGCCGTATTTTGTTCGTCAACCGATGTTAACAGAAAAAGACGATTCCGATCACCGGCAATTCGTTTCGCATATCGAACGATTTCTTTCGACAAGCCAAGTCCGCGTACTTCTTCAATAAGTCCCATGTAAGTCAACTCGATTTGTTCTTCCGGTTGGTCGGTCATAAGAAGAACTCCAATATTCCGATTCTCTTTTCGGACAAAAAACCAGAGTTCAGGCAAAAACACCTGCCCCGATTGATAACCGTACAAAACTTGTCTGACCGGCGCTATTTGCATTAACTGGGGAAAATCGTGCGTATTTTGATAAGTGGTGTGAACCAGTTCAACCATCTGATCAAATCCGTCTTCCTGAAAAGAACTCATCGGAATGAATTGCAATTCCTCCGTGAAATCCGAACCGGTTTTTTGTGCCGAAACAGGAACAACCAGATAAACCAAGTCAGACAACAACTCAAATTGTCCGGCGGAAAGAAGTGCCGCTTCATCAAATTGTTGACCAAGATCAGCAAGTGCCAATACGGCAATCGCTTGCTTTTGACGGCAAAACGCTTGAAACGGTTCAAAAAACAACTCAATCGAAAAACCGTCCCGCATCACCGGAACCCATGACAAAACCGTACGATCCATTCGGAATTGCGAAAAAAGAACGCCAATCCGTTGACCTTGCCTTTTTGCTTGAAAAATTCCTTCAAGAGCAAGCATACCGGAATGATATTGTTCCAATATTGAATTGGTTCGGATCATCAGTTCATTTTCAGGAAGATGCCCGAACGCCAATTGGAGCGTTTCTTCAAGTTCTTCAGCGCAAGGATTGGATATTTCCACGTTCATCATCAGATTAATTTTCCCGGTTGACAACAAATCGGGCAACCGAAGTCAATGCGGCAAGAGCTTGAGAGTTGCCGTTAAAACCGGATAACGAACCAACCGCTTCATTAATGAAACGTTCCGCTTCCTGTTTTGCCAGCGTAACGGCTCCTGATTCGCAAAAACGGTACACCATTTCCTGTGCCGCCGCTTCGTCAAAATCGTTTCGGCAAATCCGGTTCAATGTTTCCGTACGGTCAGCAGATTCGGCGGCTCGGAGATAAAAAATCAGCGGCAATGTCGGTTTGCGATTCATTAAATCAGTACGCAATGTCTTACCGGCGGTATTGGTTTCACCAATCAAGTCCAGAACATCGTCAACAATTTGAAACGCTAAACCGAGTTTATGTCCGAAAAGCCGGAACCGTTCGGCGGTTTCGTTATCGGCACCGGAATAATACGCCCCCAGTTCCGCACTGCACGCCAACAACGGAGCCGTCTTGCCCGCAATCATCTCGTAATATTCGTCCGGCGTCATCTCAAAACGATCCACTGTTCCGAGTTGACGAAGTTCCCCTTCACAAGTTTTTCGGCAAGCCTCCGCCAAACGGCAAAAACCATGCAATTCTCCGTTCAATGCCAATAGTTCCAATGCCTTCGTCAAAAGCAAATCTCCCGCCAAAACTCCAACCTGCGCATTCCAACGAACATTCACGGTTGCACAATGACGCCGGATTGACGCCCCGTCAAGAATATCGTCGTGAATCAACGACGCCGTATGAACAAATTCAATCGCGGCTGCCGTCTGAACATGTTTACCGTTCGAAAAACCAGTCGCCCGACCGGCAAGAAACAATAAAACAGGACGAAGACGTTTGCCACTGAATTGAATACTGTAACGAACAACTTCGCCCACAAACGGATCAACATCGGAAAGCGATTGACGTGCCAATTCTTCCATTGTGGTCATTTCGCTCTTAATCAATCGGTAGGCGTCTTCAACTGCGTACATGAATATTGGTTTTCGTCCTAAAAATAAGTCGTTGAGGTTTGGGGAAGCGATTGAAGTTCAAGACAATTGAAATTCAACCGTAACTGCCTATTTTAATCGTTGTCATTTATAACAATTATTGAGAATTTTTCGAGACAAAATAACATGACGAAAATTTTATCAAAAAAATTAAAATAGACAGTACCTCCACTATCAACTCTCAATTCAATTCAAGTGGTCGATTTCGGAGACTGATAAACCTGTTGCTTTCGAAATCGTCTCATTGTCCACGCCCAAACGCTTGAGATTTCGGACGATTTCGGCTTTCCCTTCGGCTTTTCCTTCGGCTTTTCCTTTGGCTTCGCCTTCCAGACGAGCAGTTTCGATGACATTGCGGTTGTCACGGTAAGCTTTCAAATCGTTTTGGTACGCCTCTTGAAGTGCC
>JAISQH010000515.1 GCA_031274385.1 Planctomycetaceae bacterium
GAGAATATCCCTTGAATAAAATTAAAAATAAACACGCTCAAAAACAGGGCAAGTTAAAACTAACCTTGAAATTCTTTGCGTCTTTGCGCGCAATCTTGAAAAACAAAATAGACAGGTACTTTCATTTACTTACCCCGTGCAAGCTTGCGCAGCACGGGGTAAGTAAATCCCGAACCGGAACTCTGTAGGAGTTCAATTTTGATGTCTGGTGTCACCATGACCTCAATTAATCACCTTTTTATTGAACTCCTACGGAGTTCTCGTTTTGTTTGTACACTTACCCCGTGCTGCACTTCGTTTGCAGGGGTTATCCACAGTCAACTCCTACGGAGTTGTTTTACGGAGTAGTTTTAATTCATAATCAATTTTGTTTTATTTAAAAACTTCTTCATGTCTTCGTGGTGAAAGAGAAAAGCGGCATGAATTGTTACAAAAAAAACTAAACTATTACCAATATTTTTAATGAACCTTTATTCGACGGTAACGCTTTTTGCCAGATTGCGCGGTTTGTCAACATCGCAGCCGCGTAAAACGGCAACGTGGTAGGCAAGTAATTGCAACGGAATATTATACACAATCGGTTGCAAAAATTCCGTAATTTGCGGCAATTCGATGACATCGTCGGCGATTTCAGTTGTTCGTTTGTCGCCCTCCGTAATCAGTGCAACAACCGGTCCGCCGCGAGCCTTGATTTCCTGCATGTTGGAGAGCGTTTTGTCGTGAACGTAACATGTCGGTGCAACAAAAACACTGGGCGTTTGAGCATCAACCAATGCAATCGGACCGTGTTTCATTTCTCCGGCGGCGTAACCTTCGGCATGAATGTAACTGATTTCCTTCAGTTTCAAGGCTCCCTCCAGAGCGGTTGGGAAATTGAATTGCCGTGCTAAAAAGAGAAAACTGTTACAGTGTGCATATTTTTCAGCGATCTTTTTAATCCGGTCATTTGTTGCAAGAGCGGTTTCGACCAACCCCGATAATTTTTCGAGTTCCGAAATAATTTTTCGTCCCGCCTCGAAATTCAAATGCCGAAGCCGACCAAGATACAACGCCAACAATGCCAATACGGTACATTGTGACGTAAATGTTTTTGTTGATGCCACACCGATTTCGGGACCGGCATGAAGATAAATTCCACCGTCCGCTTCCCGCGCAATAGAACTGCCAACGACATTACAAATCGACATGGTTGGAAATCCGCGGCGTTTCATTTCACGCATGGCAGCAATCGTGTCCGCTGTTTCACCGCTTTGTGTGATGGCAAAAAGCAACGTGTTGAAGTCCAGCGGCGGATTTCGGTACCGTAATTCGCTGGCGTATTCGACTTCAACCGGAATCCGTGCCAAGGTTTCAATCTGATATTCACCAACCAGTGAAGCGTGCCAACTGGTTCCGCAAGCAGTCATTAAAATTCGCTGGACATTCAGCATTTGTTGCGGAGTCAGATTCAGACCGCCGAACTTTGCTGTTGCAGAATCGTAGTCAAGACGTCCCCGCAATGTGTTACGAATTGCTTCCGGTTGTTCAAAAATTTCCTTGAGCATGTAGTGATCGAAATTGCCGCGGTCAACCTGCGAAGGATCAATGTCAAGAATTTCGATATTTCGTTCGACAATTCCTTCGTCGCGATGACGAATCGAAAAGTCATTCGCCGTCATAAAAACAAGTTCATGATCGGAAAGCGTAACAATTTGATCCGTGTAACCTGCAAGTGTTGCGGAGTCGCTGGTCAGAAAATTTTCGTCCTTGCCAACACCAAGAATAAGCGGACTTCCAAGCTTCGCACCAATCATCACTTCGGGATAATCACGAAAAAGAACGGCAATCCCGTAAGTACCATGAATCTGGGATAAGGCAAGTTGAACGATTTGCGGTAACATTTCCTCAATCTTAATCGTTTCACCAAACTTGTCAATTTCCTCACGAAGATAATAAGCAATCAAATGAGCCAGTGATTCGGTATCGGTTTGTGTAACAAATTCGATTCCTTTTTTCATCAATTGGTTTCGGATTGACTGGTAATTTTCGATGACGCCGTTATGAACCACCGCAACTGCTCCATCGAAACTGAGATGAGGATGGGCATTTTCTTTTGTGGGCAAACCGTGAGTTGCCCAACGAGTATGACCGATACCGATTTTACCCTGTAATTTTGCAGTCAGAAGAAGTTTTTTCAACACGTCAATACGTCCCGGTGTTTTTTCAACATGAATCATTTTTGATCCGTTAATTGTTGCCACACCGGCACTGTCATAACCGCGATACTCCAACATCCGAAGCCCGCGAAGAAGAAAATCTATAGGATTCTGCTGCCCAACATAGCCGACAATTCCGCACATAATTTTTGCAATTGTTAAAGTTAAAAAGTTGGAAGTACAAAAATACCTTCGGGAATTCCATCCGAATTAAGATTGTTCAGGGCAACCTTGTAATGTCGAAAATAAGGAGTTCCAAAATGACTGGGTAACCCAAGTTGCCGAATGTCGCATTGATCGGAATCCCATTCAAGTTTTTCACGAACAACATTGGTGTTGGTTGAAATATGTTCAAAAACAAAATCGGTACCTTCTATTGAAGTATGTTCAAACATGTCACGATAAAAAACCGTATATAACGCAACATATTTATCAATGTCCCATTCGAGCAAATTAGCAATCATACGGCAACGTAAATAAGCTCCGTGAAATTGTTCTTTAATCTTTATCCAAGTCTGAGGTTTCATTGTACGTTTCATTTCGAAAAGATGTAATCGATAACATTTTTCTTTGAGATATTCCCAAATAACACCATCGGCACATTTTTGATTTTTCAAGAAGAAAACATTTTGACGTGGTAAATCAATTCGAAGAAAACGATCAGGAATAATGACCGTTAAATTCATTTTACCGGAATCTTCATTTTCCATAATCCGATGTTTCCAAAGCTGTTTTCCATCCTGTGATTGGTCTGGAACAATGAAGATATTTTCATCAATCACGTTGCATAAATCAATTGGCATAACACACCTCTTTTTCTGTTTCATTAATATTGTCGATTTCATTTTGAAACGCCCATACATGGTCTCGAAGTTGACGCAGAGCTTGTCCGAATGTCGGCACGATAAAACCGTTGCGATTATAGCTCAACGGTATCACATCTGTCAGATGATCTTGTGAATCGTTAAATTGATACATTCGTATTTTGTCGGGCGAGATGATGTCTTCATTTATGAAACCGTATTCTTTGGCAAGTTCCAGACCGTCGTCACGATTTGCCAGTTTAATCATATTGTTGACGTGTTGAATGATCAAATCGCTGTGTGTTGAGGCGATAACGGGGCAAATCGAATTAACAAGACGAATCAAAACCTGCGCCATTTTCCATTGC
>JAISQH010000588.1 GCA_031274385.1 Planctomycetaceae bacterium
TTATCCAAATTGAACTCCTACGGAGTTGTTTTAATTCCTCGTACAAACCGAACACATTATTAAAAGTTTTGCGAACAACGGGATGTTAATAATACCTTTACAAAAATAATTCACAAAAACATGATCTTTATAACAGCCGACAGTATAGTGAATAGTGAATAGTGAATAAAATATTCTTTTTCAATTGACCGGCACGTAACCGCTTTCCTGAACACAACGCTGTCCCTCTTCGGAAAGGAGCCAATCACGGAGTTTTGCTGCCGGAGAATCGTTGGCAATCCCTTTTAACGTCACAACATAAACATCGGCGGTCAACGGATATTTTTTTGTTCGAATCGTTTCGTGGCTTGGCAATACATTGTCAACCGCAATAACACGGCATTGCGGTACGCCAACCATAAAATGTTCGTAATAGTTCACGGAATACGAAATTCCCTGCGTATCTGAAGCAATGGCAAGAAAAGCTCCCATCATGCCGTGACTAACAATTTGGCTGCGACTTCTTCGGTATTCATCCCAAGCTTTTCGTAATTCCGTTCGTTGTTTCGGTGTGAGCGGCAAAAGTGGATTTAGAATCGAGTTGTCGGGATGTCCGGCTTTTTCGAGGCAATCGTCAGTCATCACCAGTTCGTCCAACAATTCACGGCTGCCGGAATTGCGGTCGCGTTCAAAAACATGAATGACGTTGTCGTTGTTAGAATTACCCTTCCCTCCGAAATCATTCCAATAGATTGGTAAATCACGACGATTCAAATAGATCGAACGAATCTGTTCCAAACTCAAATTATTAACTTCGTTTTGACGGTGAACAAGAAAAACGAGAGCGTCCCGCGCGACAGGTCGGACATCAAATTCAAATCCGAATTTTTCCGCTGTCGCCAGTTCGTCGCGGGAGGGTTTTCGCGCAACAAGAATAATCTCCGAAAACGGAAATATCTCGATATTGTTCCCCTGTAGTCTTGATTGTACCTGCGACGTGAGACTTTTGATTTCGTCCGGCGGAAGTTTTGAATCGTTGATTTTTGCGGCAAGCAAACTCAGATACGATTGGTGCGTTCCCTGAAAATGTCCAAAATGTTCGTTGAAAAACTTTTGACGGCGAAACGAATTCCGTTTTTCATCGGCAACAATTCGGAAAAGTAGCGGAATTAAATTGCGTTCCTGCGAATAATTGTCGTTGTTCAATTGAAAATGGCTGTGTTCGTGCTGCAGGTCAAATTCAAAATAACCTCGATAAATCTTTTTGCCGGAAGTTACATAGGGATCATTGAAAGGATAGGAAGGCGTACCGTAATTTATTAATCCCGGTACGATTGGACGATTGGGCGAGTTCGTTTCGGGTTTCCATGTATAAGGAATACCGAGAACTCTTGCGGCAATAATTTTTCCAAGATATTCACACGCGGTAGAACCGTCCAATTCGGGAAAATCAAAATCGGAAAGTTTCGCTTTGGAACCATCTGACGGCGTTTCCGGTTGCAACCTGCGAATCTCTGCCAACCGGGATTCCAAAAGATGGCGGGCAAAATTCCGTCGCGATTCTTGGAACGTGTTGTTCAATCGCTCTGCTTGTTGCCGGGCTTCGGCTACCGTTTTGGCGTCGTCATTTTGCTTGCCGTAAAGACGCCCCCATTCGGGATCATCGGGAAAATGGAGCTTCACCGATTCAGGATCAGGATTGACCGCCTCCAAACTGAAAAAGCCGCCTCGATTTGCCGAAAAAATCCGGGAGGAATAATCGGCGTCTTTCGGCAAATCCGCCATTACCGCAAGTTCTGTGTTTTTCGTCGGAACCGCCGTTTGAGCGAAACAACCGCAAACATAAACACAAACAAAGAAAATCAACATTGACCGCATAAAAAACTCCTTCAATTGAGCAAAAAATTCATGTGCAAAATGTGTAATGAGTTACAATCCCATTACGTCGTTCATATTGTAAAGACCGGGAGTTTTGCCGAACAAGAATTTTGCGGCGGCTAAGGCTCCTTGGGCATAGCAATCACGGTTGGAGGCTTTGACATTGATTTCGAGCGTTTCACCCGGAAGACCAAACAGGATAGCATGTTCACCCGGATTGTCGCCGATGCGAACCGCGTGGAATCCGATTTCGTTGCGGGAACGTTCGCCAAGAACACCGTTCCGCCCATGTTGTTGAGTACCAAGTCCCATTTCTTCGGCAATAATCTTACCAAATTTCAACGCCGTACCGCTCGGCGCATCAACCTTAAACCGATGATGTTTCTCAATGATTTCCACATCGGCGTCTTTATTTTTGAGGGTTTTGGCGGTAAGTTCGCAGAGTTTCATTGCCAGATTCACGGTCATACTCATACTTGGCGACCTCAGAATCGGCAGATGAGTTGCCGCATTCCGAATCATGGTTTCTTGTTCCGGTGAAATGCCGGTTGTGGCAAAAACCAGCGGCGTTTTGAGTTCGAGACAACGCCGAACGAGTTTTTCCGTACATTTCGGCGTTGAAAAATCAATCAAAACATCGACATTGTGTTCCCAATTGGCGGTGATGGGAACACCGATATGACCGATTCCGGCGGTTTCACCGGCATCGGAACCAATACGGTCATGAGTTTCCGATTCGAGAGCCGCTGTAATTTCAAGCGTTTTGTCCGCCGCCGCCAAGACAACAAGCCGTTGCCCCATGCGCCCGCCAACTCCGTTAATTCCAATTCGTATCATTTGATTTGGGGATTTGTGGTTTGTGATTTGGGGTTTGTACTACTAACTATTAACTATTAACTATTAACTATTAACTATTAACTAACTCAAGGATTTCCGGTGCATTGAGTGAGTGGGCGACGAGTCGTGCGGCACTGAAATCGCCTTCCTGATTGTGTTCTGCGAGAACAACAACAGGAAACGCTCCGGCATTCCGAGCCGCCAGACTTCCGGCAACACTGTCCTCAAGTACAAGCATTTCCGTTGGTTCAACACCGAATTGTTTTGCCGCTTTGAGATAAATTTCGGGATTGGGTTTACCATTCACAATATCTTCCGCCGTAAGAACAAAATCAAACCGATTCGCCAGATTTTTCCGTTGAAGAACTTCAGAGACAATCCGCAACGCGCTGCTTGTACAAATTCCTTTTGGGACATTCCGTGATTCGAGACAATCCAGCAGTTCAAAAAGTCCCGGCATTACGGAAAACCCGTCATCAAGGAATTGCAAAAAGAAATCTTCGGATTCTTGTTGCAGTTCCTGCCATGTTTCTGGGAGTCCGAACGTTTTTTTGAACAATTCAAAACAATCTTGCGGCGGTCGTCCCATCACGGCGGCGCAAAGTTCCGGCGTATAAATTTCGCCGCGTCGTGCAAGAAGAGCCGTTGCCGACTTCCAATAGACCGCCTCCGTGTCGAACATCAGACCGTCCATATCAAACGCAACCGCTTTTATTGTCATAAATAACAACGTTAATATTTTGTGATGATTCTGAAAAACAGCAAGAGTATATCATATTTCAGACCGGTTTTGCAAGTAGTCAGAAATCAGTAGTCAGTAGTCAGTAGCCAGTTGTTAGTTATTAGTTATTAGTTATTAATTAAAACCCTTATTTTCCTTTATTAGACTTGTTCCCAAACTTGAAAAAGAGTGTAATGGGGTTTTCGTTTTGTCAACAGATGACGCAGATTTTACAGATTTTTATAAAAAACGAATCTGTAAAATCTGTTGACAATAACAACAATAATGGAACATGTTTATTAAAATCGTCCCCACAAAAAATGAAATAATCAGGGAAATTGAAGTGTTTCAGGAATCTCGTGGTGGAACTTGGGCGAAAATTATTGGCAACTCTTGAAAATGCCCTTCTATGTTGCTATAGTATTGAAATTGAGTAAGGTAAACTCAGACACGAGATTTTTTGATTTTTTAATTCGTTGATTTGTTGATTTTTCGGCTCATTGGTTTATGTTACCGGCTGTTGAATTTCAATCCGTGAGTTTTTCTTATGAGGGACCAACTGTTGTAGAAGATGCGACGTTTGTCATTCAGACAGGTGACTTTGTGTCGATTGTCGGTCCAAACGGCGGCGGAAAAACAACACTCCTCAAACTCATGCTCGGAATCCTCAAACCTAATCAAGGTCAGATCCGGTTGTTCAACCGACCGCCTCGATTGAATTGTTCGAAAGTCGGTTACACACCGCAATTTTTGAGTGTTGACTTTAGTTTTCCCATTTCGGTGTTGGATGTTGTTTTGATGGGACGTATTCGAACCGGTTTTTTACCTTCCCGGCTTTGGTACTCACGCGAAGATCGGAACGCCGCACGGAACTCACTCCAAACTCTTCAACTCGAAGAATTTGCGGAAACTCCGTTTCGGAACCTTTCAGGAGGACAACGCCAACGAGTCCTGATCGCCCGCGCCGTCTGCGGAAATCCCGAAATCCTACTCCTTGACGAACCAACCAATAATATCGATATGACTTCAGAACAAATTTTGTTTGACACCTTGACCGAATTAAACCGAACAATGACAATCATTATCGTTTCACACGACATCGGGTTCGTTTCCCAATGTGTTAAAAACGTCCTTTGCGTTAACCGAACTGTTGCCGTTCATTCGGCTTCCGCCATGAACGGTCAAACCATCCACGACTTGTACGGTCACCACAAAATGAAATTAGTATTACACGATCATTTTTAATTCCAACCAAAAAATGTTACAAAATGGATGTAGGTAATTTATGACATTACAAAATTTATTAGAACGTCCCAGTTGTCTTCGGAAAAAAAAAAACGAACAAAAGTAAAAACAACAACCGATGCTGTTGTTATTTTACAAAAGCTTTTTGGTAGTCCTGGATCTGA
>JAISQH010000647.1 GCA_031274385.1 Planctomycetaceae bacterium
CAACACAATGGCTCCTCCGAACCAAAATCGCACGCCAATTCGCTCAAAAAAAACAAATTTGTCATCGTAAATAACCTTTACACAACAAGTTATAAAAAGTCGGGACAGTAGAATTATGAAAAAGGGAATAAGTGAAAATAAGGGTACAGAATGTTGTACTCCGTTGCTACTAAGTTTTTTTTGGAAAATATTGTAAAAACAATGGTTTTGTGGAATTAATTTCTTTTGAAACAAAATGACATGACAAAAAATTGATCAAAAAGCCTAAAATTAAAATAGACAGTTACAAAAATTTTTGTTGCTCTTTAATGATTCCGCGCATTAATCCATCAAGCATTTCGGCAACGGCGTAACTGCCGGATTCGGTATCAATGACAATACTTGACATTGTTGGTTCGGTTGCTTCGCAAATCAGTTCGTCATTATCGACGCTGAGAACCGCAACATGATACGGAATTTTGATTCCGGCAAATAAACAGGCATCGAGAATCTGACGACCACGAACATCATGAGAAGGGAACAACGCCACCGGCTTAGGCAATTTTTGTAACCACCGGATAATGTTTCGACATTCAAGCCCACAATCGGCAACCGCTGATCACCGGTTCCGCCTGTAACAATGTGAAGACTCCAATATCCATGAATCCGTACATATTTCAAAATACCGCGTAACCGACCGCGAGAGGCTTCATGAGACGACTCCAAAAGAATCGCAACCTGCGGCATTTTTCGTAAAACTCGTTTCGTTCGCTTCATGAAACAATAAAAAATAATAAACCAGACTTGGAAAGAAAATTTTTACACACAATTTTATTAACAAATTTGCGCAAAATGATGACGCTTTTTTCGGATCATTGAACGTCATTTTACACAGAATAAATCGTTTCGTTTGAGATGTTAAGTAATTTATAAACGCGCGAATAGAAAAAATGCCAATATTCGGCAACCAATAATGGTCAAATAGCAATAATGGTCAAATAAGACGTATGAAGTTCGCAAAATTATAGGTTCAAGTTCGCAAAAAACGCATTGACAATCCAATTCTCTTCTAATAGAATTACGGTCAATGGTATTCGTTTTTTCAACACTTTTTTTGATACAAATATGAAAAATTCCTTTCTTCTATTATTGTTATTGTGTTTAATTGTTTTGTGTTCGAGCCAAACCGTGTTTTCCCAAACCGGCAAACATGTCAGGGTTCTTGCGGTTGGTAACAGTTTTTCCAATGACGCAACAACGTATTTTCCTCAAATTGTCAAGGGCTCGCCGGTACCTTGTACTCTTACACTTGGCAAGGCGTCTATTGGCGGTTGTGATTTTGCGCGGCATTTACGTCACGCAACCCTTCACGAAGCCGACCCAACCGATCCCGAAGGCAAACCTTATAGTAACAAAACGAAAAGTCTCAAGGAAATGCTTTTAGCCGAACCATGGGATTTTGTAACGATGCAGCAGGTCAGTACGAAAAGTTTCCGACCGGAGACATTTCGACCTGAAGCGAAACAACTTTACGATTACATTAAGCGATACGCTCCGCAATCGGAAGTGGTGATTCATCAGACTTGGGCTTATCGTGCGGATGAGCCGAGATTTGGGACGGCGTTTTGTGGTTCGCAACAGGCGATGTATGAAGGGCTGTGCAAGGCTTATGCTGAAATTGCCGGAGAGCTTGGCTGCCGTTTGATTCAAAGCGGCGACGCAATGGAACTTGCCCGCCGCGATGCTCAATGGGGAGGCGTGTTTCCCGATGTCAATTTTGACACAAAAACAGCAACCTATCCCAACTTGCCCGATCAACGGTATTCGTTACATGTTGGTTATTCATGGAGAAAAGAAAAAGATCAATGGAAATTGATGTACGATGGAATCCATGCGAATATTGCCGGTGATTATCTTACCGGTTGTGTCTGGTTTGAGTTTTTTTTCGAAACAACTGTTGTAGGCAACACTTTTGTTCCAGACAAAATGGACACGAAAGACGCTTCCATTCTCCAAAGAATTGCGCACGAAATCCGCGAATACAATATCGGTCTCGTGAAAAAACCTTGAAAAATTCCGCTTTATTTCGTTTCTGTTTTCTTTTGTTTTTTAATAGTCGCGCAGCGACGTTATTATGCATAACCGGCGGTGTAGCGCAGCGCAACCGCCTGACAATCGCCAACAACAACCAAAGTCGCGCAGCGACGACATCATCAAAAAGGTAGGCATGGACTTGGATAAAAGAGATTTTATTCGATAATGTCGTCGCTGCGCGACTTGGTTGTGGTGGATGGACGCGATCCGGCGGTTACGCTACGCTACACCACCGGTTATGCATCATGCCGTCGCTAGCGCGACTAAAATCAATTTTACTTCACCGTTCAATCATTGATCAATTGATTGATTAAAAAGATCAAAACCAAGAAGGGAATTGAGTAGAAAAATTTTTTAAATTTTTCAAAAAAGAGATGTTGACAACTGATTTTGTTTCGTGTACACTTTGGTAATGAATTTTTCGTGTTGTGTTGTTTTTGTTTTCGTCGCAACACGATTAATTTTGTTTTACCGTTTCAAATTAACACAAAAACAAAATTTACAAGGAGAAAATGATGCAAAATTCAGTTTATGTTAATTTAGGCAGGGGGGGGGGGGGTACGCGATGTACGTAGAGTTAGAAATGCTTTTACGTTAGTCGAACTTCTTGTGGTGATTGCGATTATTGGTGTTTTAATCGCACTTCTACTCCCAGCCGTGCAAGCCGCACGCGAGGCGGCAAGACGAATGAAATGCAGCAACAATCTCAAACAACTTGGTATTGCGCTGCACAATTACCACGACACCAACGACGGGTTGCCCAACGACGGTTGGAAAAGATACGTGACCGGTACTGAACATTACATGGGAACATTTGTTCGTATTCTACCGTTTATCGAAATGGCGTCTCTTTACGCTCAAGCCAATTTGAATCGCGGTTATGACAAGGCGGACAGTGCTACACCGAAGAAATGGAACAACAATACTTTGGCAGCGACAAGGATTGATTACTATCTTTGTCCAAGTTCGGTTGCAACTCAATCAACACATGCCACTGAAATGGGCAAAAAATGGTACACAAACCATTATTATGGTAACGCCGGTGCAGTTGGTCTGATTCCCGGTGAAGTCAATAATTATCCTGCACTCACTACAGGAAGTACTTACGGTTATGAGGCGGTCAATGGGATCATTTACATCAGTGCTGAAATCGGATTGTCCGCCATTACCGATGGAACATCAAATACCTTTGCATGGGGAGAGTTGTCGTGGAACGAATGGAATGGTTATCGCGGTTGGCATCGCGGTGCTCAATATATGTCATCAACACAATTCGTTTCGCTATCTTCTAAAGGCGTTAAAGAGGAAAAAGCAATCAATCGCGGCGTTTATTTGTTTGCACAGGGAATAACGCTTAGTGCTAGCGATCAAAATATTCAGTCTTCGTTGTATTATCACAGCAACCATCCCGGCGGCGTCAATATTGGTTTAGCCGATGGTTCTGTTCGATATGTTACGGATTCTACTGCAATGAGTATTGTCGTTTTTAACGCAACCCGCGACGGAGGCGAAAACGCGCCCTTGAATTAATTTCGTTTTTCGATTAAAAATAAAGGATGAAAAAATAACAGCAACCGTATTTCTCATCCTTTATTTTATTGTTTTATTTCATTGTTTTATTTTATTTATCCTCTTTACACACAATCCTTTCATGTTTTCCAATATTCGATGTCTTTATTTTTTGCTTTTTTTGATGT
>JAISQH010000651.1 GCA_031274385.1 Planctomycetaceae bacterium
CAACACAATCGGTTTTGCTATTCGGTACCGCACCAAAATCGGTCACTGAAATTCGTTCCGGTTCGGCGGCAAAAGAAACAACAACAAAAACGGTTGCGGAAAGAAAAACAAAAAAGAAACTTAATCGGTTCATCATTCGATTCCTCGTTTTTTAAAATGAAATGGGATTTTGGTTTTGTCAACAGATGATACAGATTTTACGGATTTTCATAAAAAACAAATCTGTTAAATCTGTTGACAATAACAACTATAATGAAACAAATCTATTCTTCCTTTACCTTCCCTTATCTTCCTGTGAATTATTTTATTAAAAAACAGCATAAACAATGAGAGAATTTTGTAATACCACGAAAAATATTTTCAATCAATCAGACCTTGCCTAAATAAAAGTTGATAGACGTGATCTTTTTGGAAACGGGACAATTTATAACCTTGCCGGATACGTGTTAAAACCTCAGCAGAAACAGGTGGTTTCATTTTAAGTTTGCCGTTTTTTTGGCAAGATTCCAAAAATGCCAGTGTTGTTAATCGGATATCATAGACCACAACAGATTTATGTGTGATAAACGGATGGTCATTGGGTTGCAAGACACAGACATTTTCCTTCCAATTTTCGTAAGATGAAATACTCACAAGAAAAACCTCAGCAGGAGATTGTTCCGGTTCGGAAACAATAATGTGAAGATGAAAAACGCCATGTTCATTGGGAAATAAAAAAGCATCACCGGCTTTCATTTTTCACCTCCGAGCGTATTGTCGTAATATTCTTTTCGTACAAAATTTTCTTCAACCGAATTTAACAAATCCGGTTTTCCGATTCCTTCGAGCATGTCTTCGATGGAAATGGAAAATGATTTTTTACCAAAGCATTGAAGATGTTTTTCGTATTTTTTCCATTCCGGCAGGTTGTGAGTGTATTCAACGAGTTGGTCATCGTCTTTGTCCTTGTGCTTGTTGTGAACTCGTTCGAGAATTTCCTTTTCGATGCGGTACAAATCGGGAGTTTCGGGGTCGTTGGCGAGGAACACGTATTTATCTTCACCGGTTTTGATGTACCGATGCCAACGATTGGATTGCGAATCACGGTGCAGAATCAAATTATAAACCGTACTCAACACCGGACCTTTCGGCAACGCGTACATTCGATCACCAGTAATCAAATCGGCTTCTTCTTCGAGATAGTCGCGTTCGGCAAGATAAAGCAACTTCATCAGACGCAAATATTTCATCCTCCCGCCATTGAGACGTAACAACATACCGGTTGCCTGAAGCGCATTGGGAAACCGAAACGGAAAACGACGTATTGACATAAAATAGAACTCCAAAAAAATTCGTTACTTCGGGTTATTCAGACTCTTATTTTGGCAAGATAGGGACGTTCCGGCGGAAGCGTCAATTCTTGGTTTTTCATATCGATGATGACATCCATTTCTTCCATTGGAATCGCGCCGAGAAGAACTTCGGCAACATGGGGCAACACAACAGCACGGCAAAATGAACTCCGATTTTTGAAACGAATTTCGACAGGACCGACAAATTCATATTTTTCGAGAGAACCGTTGGCTAATTCTACTTCTTTTGTTTCCCAGACAAACAGTCCCAGTTGGTTTTTGATTTCGTCATTGATGGCAAGGGTAGTTGCTCCGGTATCGACAAGCGCACGCACCGACATTTGACGAACATTTTCCATCGAACATATTCCCAGCTTGACAGAAACCAAATCGGCACCGTTGTACAATGTTATATCTGCATGGACATCGCCCATAATTCATGACTCCTGACAGAAGAAAAACTTATATCAACACATTTCATTCCGCCAAGTTTATCACAAAACAGAGCCAAATACAATCTATTGTGCCGATCGATCATTCAATCTGCAAAAGATTAAAATGAGTTGCGCACAAAGGCACGAAGGGCACAAAGATTAGATTTCACCTTTTTTCATAACTATTTTTCATGACCGATTGATCTAAAATAAATAAAAAATGGACTCACTATTAGATTTATTCTATTATTTATTATTGTTGTTATTGTCAACAGATTTTACAGATTGTGCAGATTCGTTTTTGATGAAAATCTGTAAAATCTGTACAATCTGTTGACAAAACTAAAAAACAATTTCACGAAGTCTTGCCAAACACCCGGCGGTTCGGATAAAATAATCAAAACGTTTCTATTTTTTCTTTGCGTCTTTGTCCGCAACAAAAAAACTCAAAGCCGGAACAACATTTTTAGGAATGTCCTAAAAGTATTTGAATGAACCAATTTAACTGAGAGATGGTTTTCAAACTATGACGGATACAGTTATTAAAACATTTCGTTTCCGTTTTGATCGTTCTTTACAGGCGGCAGCCTATTTTGTTCGACTTGCCGGTGGCGAGATGCACTTCATTCAACTTCTCAAACTTCTTTACATTGCTGACCGTGAATATTTGATACGATATGGTGAAATGATTACCGGTGATCGTGTGTGTGCGATGAAACACGGTCCGGTGTTGAGTCATATCCTGAATCTTATCAAGGGACGGGTTCCTCGTTCTGACGAATGGGCGCGGCATCTCCAAACGTTACCGGAAAGCCATCGTATCCGCTTGATTGGCGATCCGCGAACAGGAAGTCTTTGCCGGGCATCGCGGGAAATCATGGACAACGTGTTTGCCAAGTACGGAAATATGCCGCGATTTCGACTGCGTGATCTAACGCATCAGTTTCCCGAATGGCAGGCTTATTATAAAAAAAATACCTCAACAACAATTCCTTGGAACGAAATTTTGCGTCTTCAAGGACGCGAAGATATGATCAAAGCCGCAAACCATTCGATTGAACTTGACGAATACCAATATGCCTTGTTGGGAGTCGAATAATGAAACCCGGTAATACATTTCTCGGCGAAGTGATCGGTATCGGTAAACATCTTCACGTTGTTCTCTCGAATCCGTCCGATTCCGGTAAATTCGTTGTTCTGACAATGATTTCGACGTATGACGAAGATTACAAAAATGATGCCTGTGTGTTGCGTCAGTCGGACGGACACCCGTTTATCAAACACCTTTCTTACGTGGCTTATGAAAAGGCAGTTTTATATCCGGTTGCAAAATTGGAATTGCTGGAGAAAAACGGAGAAATCAAACCGATGCCCTCCTTTTCGCCGGAAACTCTTGCCAAAATTTTGAAAGGAGCCGACAGTATTTCATCTCGGCTTCGCGATGATTGTTGGCTCGTTCTTGATAATCAAGGCTTGCTCCCCAAGTAAAATATTCAGCAATCTTGTCAAACGCCCGGCGGTTCTGGTAAAATGTGGAACAAAGTTGTTTTGTACGTTGCCGGTTGCAAACGTAATTTGGTTCAATATTTCATTCAGAAAGGATTTTACTTACAATGAAACGTTTTTTGTGTTTTTCGTCTTCTTCAGTTTTTTTGCTACCAGTTCTGTTTTTTTCGTTTTTCGCGGTTACTGATCTTTCTGCTCAGATTGGTGAAGTTGGCGGATTGCGTTTTCAGATTGTTCAGCCTGACGGAACTGCTCTCAAGCCGGTTGACAATGAATACCGGTACAAAGACAAACCTGTTGCGGTTCGGGTCACAACGGAATCATCGCAAACGGTGTTTGAAATTTCATCGCCGTTTGTTGAAACCGGCGAATTGAGTATTGGCATTGAAACGCCCGGTTTGAAAAAACTGCCGTCTGTTGATGTTCGGGAGAGCAACGCCGTTTTCAAACTTTCGCGGTCACAGTCAACTGTTGATTGGAAGGGCAATGCGGCAACATTCGCTGTTCCGCAACCGCGTAAGGAACTTGCGATTAGTTTGGCGGAATACGGTGCTGCCGATCAGTGGAAAGATGTAACGCGAGTTGTCAATCGGCAATTATCCGGTGGAGCGTTGAATTTTCAGGGAACAAACGCACTTTTTGGTGGTGATCCGGCTCCCGGCGTGGTGAAAAGTCTTGTTCTTAATTATACGCTGGACGAAGACGATCTCATTTCGACATTCGGCGAAAACGCTTGGGTTCGTCTTCAATACAATCCGAAAGACTATTTTCACCTTCTCACACCCAAAGGTGCCGCAACATTCAAATTCACTGTCAAAACGGAATGAAATAACAGACTTGTTCCGTAACAAAAAATCAGGCAAGATAAAACAAGTCCTATTGTTGTTGGTCAACAGATTCTACAGATGATACAGATTTTCATAAAAAACGAATCTGTAAAATCTGTTGACAATAACCACGAAACACACAAAATTTCACGAAAAATACAATTGCCATATAATCGCATTTTAGGCAATATTATTTTGCTTTTGCTCCGGTAAGATTTTGTTACATAAAAATCATGGTTTATTCACACTTTCATTTTGTGAATGGCGGTGTTTGTTCATCCGTGCTGTTGCAATGATGTTGTAGTAAAGAACCATACAAACGACACAAATTCCCAGTGACGCGGTTATGATAATAATATTGAGGATCATCATTTACTCCTTAGGCATCATGCGTCAATAACGTTACATAAAATTCTGTTATATTGATATTAGTCGCGCTAGCGACGTCATGACGCATAACCGGCGGTGTAGCGCAGCGCAACCGCCGGACAATCGTTCGCACGACGTTAGCGACGGGGGCTTGCCCCCGAAATGATTGTTTTTTTTTACGCTTGCATCTACAACCAATCCATTTCGTCTGCAATCAATTTAAGGGGAAAGCCTTCGTCGATTCACATGCGTCGGGGGCACCCCCCCGTCGCTAACGGGACTTGTGTGATATAACAAGGTTTGTCAACTTCCCACAAAATCCGAAACATCCATTTATTTTCAAACTTTAATTTTTTTTGGAAATTTTTTGAAAAAAGTTAAAAATATTGAAAAGATATCTTGAGTGAGGTGGCGGAAATAACTATTCTTCGTTTGTTCTTTCCTTTGTGTGGGGGGGGGGCGGGAAGTGGTGACACGTGGCAAACATGGACGTTTTGCCGCAAAACATAAACGAAGAGAGATGAAAATGGAATTTCTGAAAAAATTTTTAGGCGGTCGGTTTTCGAGTAAAAATGCGGATTTACATGGTTGGCAGGTGCGTCGTTTGCCTCAGTTTGAGTTACTGGAATCGCGGGAGCTTCTTGCGGTGAATCTTTTGGGACCGGTGACGGGTTACGCGCAGCCGAACAATCCTGCGGAGATTCGGTTTGAACTGGCGGCGAACACCTCAGCGGCATCGCTTCATTTTCTGGCTCAGCAGTCGAGCGGCAGCACTCTCGATCCGTCGCAACTCAGTCTGGTGAACCGCTCTACCGGTAAAACGGTTGCCTTGTCGAATATGGTGAACGGCACCACGTCGAGCAGTGCGTCGGCGCAGTTGTCCGGCGGTTCCTATTCGATTTACATTTACGCTGACGGCGGCAGCAAGGGGAATTTTACGTTTACGATTTCTCAGGAGACCCAATCTCACGCCGGTTTGGATATTCTGGTTGCGGCGGCGATTGCGCAACAATTACAGCCTGCCGGTTGGGCAAATCGTGTCAATTATTATAACGGTCTTCTGGCGAACACCCAATACGCGGGAGCGGCGTCGGCGATGCCGATTACGAAATACTATCCTGTTGTTGATGTGAACAACGACGGGAAGGTCAATACGACTGACCTGAATTTGGCGGAGCAACTTGTTACACTAACGCCTTCCGTCGCAACAATAAAATCCCATCAGGTTATTGTACCGAATTCAACTCCGCCGACGTTGGCGGATGGAGGAAGCGGCAACGTCACGGTTCCGACCGGTCAACAGGTACAACAAATTGCCGGTCAAAGTATTCAGCCCGGTCAAAGTAAAACATTGGCGGACAATCAGGGAACAATAACGCTGGCGAGCAACGGCTCTCTCAGTTTCACGCCCGGTTCCGGTTTGACCAAACTGGCTCAGGGTGAAAAGGTAACAGTAACAGTTCCCGTTACGTCGCGGGATGCTTATGGTAACGAATATACGTATGCTGCCGCTTTTACAGTAACAGGAAAAAACGAGTTGCCGACGCTTGTCAATTCAACTCCGGTGAGTTTGTCGTTCAACCAAAGCACCGCCAATTCGGGAACGATTAAAACGGCGGAGATTTTGGCGAAATGGACGGATCCCGATAACGGAGCCAAACTTTCGATTATCAATCCGGTAATTTTAACCGCGACCACTTCCAATTCGGTACTTAATTCCCAGTCAAAATACACTCCTGCTAATTTGAAACAATATTTAACGTTGACGAGTGACGGAGTGACATTTACCGTTTCGGATTCATTTTTCGATGCACTTGGATTGAATGAAACACTGACAATAACCGTGTCTTACGGTATCGAAGACGAATACGGAACCTCGCCAGACACCGGAACGTTGACTTTTATTGTAACCGGAAAAGATAATCCGTCTGTTTTGAATGCAACCCAAACGGTGTTTAACAATATTATTTCCAACGACAACAAAAATCTGAAAAAGTCAATCAATCCCGGATTTTCCGTTACGGATTCCGACCAGAGAGATGCAACCGGCGTTTTTGTTTATTCGTTTTCGAATGTGAAGGACGGTTTAAATAACGCCGACAGCGGTTTGATAACCGATTTTGATTCAAAAACCGGAACATTCAATATTGATACGTCAAAACTCAAAAACCGTAACGCAAATTCTGTTGTAACACTTGATGTTTCTGTCAAAAGTGCCAGCGGTGGAGTTGTTACGCAAAAATTGACAATCAATCTTAACGCGATTGCAACTCCCAGCGCGTCAACTGTACTGACCACTTCGGAAACAACTTCAATAACGAACAAAATAAAACCGACTGTTGAGGGCAGTAGTGGTTTTACCATCAAGAATTTGACTCTTGCCAGTGGAACCGGTTTTGGTTCATTTCCGCAAGGTATCAGTTTGGCAATGGT
>JAISQH010000004.1 GCA_031274385.1 Planctomycetaceae bacterium
GTTCTTGGGACGGCGGCGGCAACTCATATTTCAACTGCAATTTAGGAAAACGATACCGCGAACAATCAAAACACCAGTCAATTTTGTCAACAGGAATCCGGGTAAGTAATTTTGAAAAATGACCGTTTTTCAATAACCATAACGGAAACAATTTATCCGCCATAGAACAAACAAGCCAATCCCGTTCCTCACGCGAATCAACCATTGTGTAACTTTGCGGTGTGAAAGAAAACTGTGCAAAAATATCCGTAAGAGTCAGCGGCTTCGGTATAATTAAATGCACCGATATTCCGTTTTGAATCAACGCGGTTAAAATGCAATCCCAATGACATTGTCCCACAGAGGTAATTGCTTGAATGTTTTGTGTTTTCAGAAACGCAACTGCGAATTTTAATTTCTCCAACGGCGTATCAGCACCGCAGACACTCTTCGGTAAATGCGAAAGTAATAACGAAACTTTTTGCATGTCCTACTCCAAAATTGCAACAATATTCGCTGCGAAACCATGAAGAAAAGACGAATATTGGTAACAGCCTAACTTGTTTTTTAAAGTTTGCGCGCAACGACGAAAGAAACAAAAAAGTTTTTAAAGTTTTTGATTGGTTCAATTTTTTTCATTTTATCAAATTGGAACGCATTGTAAAGCCCAATAAAATAATAGTTCAATATCCTGATTTGTATGACAAGTAACAAATTTACAAAATTCTTTTTTCAAGAGTTTGTTAATTTTCCGCTTGTTTTTTATATTGCAGGCGGGGTTGACGTGACGCGGCGACAGGTTATAATTTTGAATAAAAGAGGAAAATTATGTCTTTACCGCTTCCAATGTCCCATGACGAAATGCTGGCGCGTGGTTGGGACGAAGTTGATGTTGTCTTTGTTACCGGCGACGCTTACGTTGATCATCCTAGTTTTGCAGCGGCTTTGCTGGCGCGGGTTCTCGAAGCGGATGGATTTCGTGTGGCGATTCTTTCGCAACCGGATTGGCGTTCCGCGAAACCTTGGACAACATTCGGCAAACCTCAATTGGCGTTCTGTGTTTCCGCCGGGAATATGGACTCCATGATCAATCATTACACGGCAAATCGCAAAGTCCGAAACGAGGATGCTTACAGTCCGAACGGACAAATCGGTCTTCGTCCCGATCGCGCAACACTTTCTTATTGTCAACGGGCGCGGGAAGCGTATCCGGGTTGTACGATAATTACCGGAGGCGTTGAAGCCAGTTTGCGGCGGCTTGCCCATTACGATTATTGGAGCGATAAAGTTAAACGCTCTATTGTTCTCGATTCGAAAGCCGATCTACTCGTTTATGGAATGGGCGAGACTCCGCTTCTTGAAATCTTGCGGCGGCTTCGTAATAATGAACCGGTCAGCGAAATTCGTAACGTTCGCGGAACAGCGTACCGGCTCAAGCAAACAGAAGACCTGCCCGAAGAAACTGAAACAACAATTCATCTGCCAACACACGAAGAAGTCGAAGAAGATAAGTCGAAATTCTCCAAAATGACACGGTTGATTTACGAAAATCTCAATCCCTATCTCGGTGTAACGCTTATTCAGGAACACGCGCTGGAAGCCATCGTTGTCAATCCGCCGTCATTTCCGTTGCAACAATCGGAATTGGATCGGATTTACTCGTTGCCGTTCACCCGAAAACCGCATCCGGCTTACGGAAACGCGAAAATTCCGGCTTGGGAAACGATCAAAGATTCGGTACAGATTCATCGCGGCTGTTTCGGCGGTTGTTCATTTTGTTCGCTCACCGCTCATCAAGGTAAATTTGTCCAAAGCCGAAGCCGCGAATCAATTGTTACAGAAATCAGTCTCATCGCCGCGCAACAAGAATTTCGCGGAACCATCAGCGATCTCGGCGGACCGACCGCAAACATGTTTTCACTCGGTTGTCAAAACGCCGAAACTCAAAGCGTTTGCCGTAAAACATCGTGTCTGATGCCGGAACCATGCCCGAATTTGAAAACAGATCATTCCGAATTGATCGGGTTGATGCAGACCGTTCGACAAATTCCGAACGTAAATCGGGTGCTTGTCGCATCCGGTGTTCGAACCGATCTGGCGTTGCTCGATAAACGTTACATCAAAGAACTCGTCGAACATCATATCGGCGGTCATCTCAAAACAGCACCGGAGCATACCGATACAACCGTACTCAAATTGATGAACAAACCGACGCTGGAAAATTACGATCAATTTTGTTCAATATTCGAAACAATCAGCGCAGACGCAGGAAAAAAGCAATTTCTTGTTCCTTATTTGATGGCGGGTTTTCCCGGTACAACCCTTAAAATGATGGTCGAAACCGCTGTGTATTTAAAGAAACACGGTATTCGGTCGGAACAGGTTCAGGAGTTTATTCCGGGACCGTTCGAGTTGGCAACAAGCATTTATTATACAGGAATTAATCCGCAAGACGGTCAACCTGTTTACGTACCGAAAAAATTTCGGGAACGCCGGTTTCAAAAAGCCTTGCTAATGTACGACGATCCGAATAATTATCACGATATTAAGTCGGCATTGCGTGAAGCAGGACGGGAAGATTTGATCGGAAACTCACCGGATTGTCTGATTCCGCCGTATCCGACGAAATCATTGTCGTTACGGCGTAGTTCGAAAGTCAAACGGTTACAAAAACAAAACGAACAAGACAAAAAAACAAAAACAGAACGCCGCGAAAAATTCCAACAAGAACTTCAAAACCGTAACAAACTCCCAAGCCGTGACCGAGTTGTCCCTAAAAACAGTCATCAATCTTTCCCCAAAGAACCACCAAGAGACCGACAAGAATCAGGGTAACTGTCTATTTTCATTTGCGTGCAAAGACGCAAAGAATCAAATGAGTATCTTTATCGTATCCTGTTACCAATTTATACTGTCGGCAGTCATAAAGTTCATGTTTTTGTGAATTATTTTTGTAAAGGTATTATTAACATCCCGTTGTTCGCA
>JAISQH010000229.1 GCA_031274385.1 Planctomycetaceae bacterium
TTTGTTTGTGTTCAGGCAAGTTCGTATGATCGGGGAGCCAAAAATCCAAGCGAAAATTGGTTTGCCAACGGTGACGCTTCACAATTTCTCCGCGAGGAAACAAACGGTAACCGGAAAGAATGGGTTTTGATGGACGCCGATGGACCTGGGGCGATTGTTCGGTTTTGGATTACTGCGCCGCATTACAAAGTCGTGTTCCGGGTTTATCTCGACGGTAACACCAATCCGGTTATCGAAACCAATATCGGTGAACTGGTCGGCGGTGAATTTTTGGTCGGTGCCCCGTTTTCCGAAGAAACAGCACGAGGACGGAATCTTTATCTGCCAATTCCTTACGCAAAACATTGCAAAATTACCGTCGATGATATGCCGACGCAGAAAAATCTGTATTATCAAATCAATTACCGTAACTACGCCAAAGGAACCAACGTCGAAACCTTTTCGCCCGAAAATCTCAAATCACTCAAAGGCAAAATCGAAACTGTTGCAAAAACTCTTTTGACCGCCGGAGATGATTTTGTTACTCATTCGGCAAATTCGTCCCAATTAACTGTTACCGTACCGAAAGGCGGTACACCGCAGCCGCTTGCCGGAAAACTAACCCTTTCGAAGGGAAATACAAAACGCCGATTGTTTTCCCGATCCTCTGAATCTTCTGCCGGAGCGGTACAGCAACTCGTTCTCAAAGTCGATGCCGAAGGAGAGAAACTTACCCAAGCATTGCGAAGTACGGTTTTGTCTATTAAGTTCGATGGCAAAGAAACCGTGTGGGCTCCGCTTGGCGATTTCTTCGGCGGCGGTGTCGGTATTAATCCGTACAAAAGTTGGTACAGCCGTGTCGAAAAAGACGGAACGCTCATTTCGCTTTGGAAGATGCCGTTTCAAAAATCTGTGGATGTTTCGCTTATCAATTATGGTACGGAAGACGTTAAAATAACGCTCAATTCACTCAATGTTGTTCCGTATAATTGGAACAAACGGTCAATGTACTTTCACGCGGATTGGCGGCAGCAACGTCAGATTGAAACGATTGCCGGAAAAGGAACCGCCGATTGGAATTACGTGACACTCAACGGCAAAGGCGTTTTTGTCGGCGATGTGTTGAGTGTTTTAAACCGCAATCCGGCATGGTGGGGCGAAGGCGATGAAAAGATTTATGTTGACGGCGAATCGTTTCCGTCGCATTTCGGTACGGGAACCGAAGATTATTACGGTTACGCCTGGTGTACGCCGAAATTTTTCGAATCGCCGTTTCATTTCCAACCGCGCGCCGAAGGACCCAATAATTACGGTAACACAACAAACGGTCGTGTCCGGCTTCTCGATACTATTCCGTTCACCAAAGATTTTCGTTTCGATATGGAAGTCTGGCATTGGGCAAAAACGAAGATCGATTATTCTGTTGTTACTTTTTGGTACGGTTTTGAACCAACGACAACAACCGATTTTCAATCGCGTCCGGTTCAGATTGCGGAAGTTCAGACTCCGGTTGCTTACAAAACGCCGGTGTTTTTGGAATTTCCGGGTTTCCGTATCGAGAAACTTCCGACTGCCGGAACAGCGCAGTTGCAAGGAATGAGCCACTTCAAAACGGGAAAATGGGACAACAACGATCAACTTTGGTGGACAGGCGCAAAACCCGGTGACAAGTTGGAATTCCTACTCGATGTTGAAAAAGACGGCAAGTACAAACTTGTCGGCGAATTGACCAAAGCGAAAGATTATGGAATTGTCCGGTTTCATCTCAACGGCGAAAAGATCGGCGAACCGGTTGATCTTTACAATCCCGAAGTGATTTCAACCGGTGAAGTGGTCATTGGTTCCGTTGATTTGAAGGCGGGACGCTATCCGGTTGTTGTTGAAATTGTCGGCAAAAACGACGCTGCCGAACCTAAATATATGGTTGGTATTGACCGGTTGCGTCTCGTTCCCTAAAATAACAACAAGCAACTGGTCATTCTTTCGTGTTTGTATTGTCGGCAAGTTTTTTTCCCGAACTTTTATGAACAAACTGCAAAACACCAACACGCAGAATACCGTACTGAAAGTGCCGATGCTTCCGTCCGGTATTCTGTTTCCGTTCATTTTATTAACGAGCATGTTCGCTTTTTGGGGATTGGCGAACAACATGACCGATACGCTTTTGCCGGCGTTCAAACGGATCATGAGCATGACGGACTCGAAAACCGCCTGGATTCAGGTTGTCTGTTATTTTCTCGGATACGGCTGCATGGCAATTCCCGGCGCGATTTTCATTAAGAGATTTACGTACAAATCCGGCGTCTTGCTCGGTCTTGGTCTCTTTGCCGTCGGCGGACTCCTCTTTTATCCGGCGGTTTTTGTTGAAAGTTATAATGTTCATTTTTTCGGAATTGACAGTGCTGACCTTTGTTTTTTCGCTTTTCTTGTTGCAATTTGTATTATTTTTTCCGGTCTGTCCATTTTGGAAACGTCTTGCAATCCTTATATCTGTGCGCTCGGAGCACCGGAAACAGCAACACAACGGTTGAATTTTGCACAATCTTTTAATCCGCTCGGTTCCATTATGGGCGTTTTTCTTTCGCAGGCACTCATCATGTCGCAACTCAAAACATTCAGTGCTGCGGAACGAGCCGGAATGAATTCAGCAGAACTGTCGGCGGTTCGCGCCCCCGAATTGTTCGCAGTTGCAACTCCTTACGTTAGTGTCGCGCTAATTCTGGTTGTGATCTGGCTGATGATTTTTTTCACAAAAATGCCGAACCTTTCCGAAACAGATAGACGGATTGATTTTTTCGGAACCTGGAAACGCCTTCTCAAAAACTATCATTATGTTTGGGGCGTTGCCGCTCAATTTTTTTACGTCGGAGCGCAAATTGCTTGTTGGTCGTACATTAATCGGTATGCTCAGGTTGCTCTTGATCTTGAAAATATCGCCCGAACCAACACCGCTCAACTACAAAATGTCGAACCGCTTGCCGCCGGATTCAATTGGTTGATGAATCTCGTCGGTTTTCAATTTCTTGTTGCAACAACCGCTGAAGGGGCTGGAAATATTTATTACATTATGTCGTTGTTGGCGTTTGTTACATCGCGTTTTATTTGTACCGGATTGATGAAGTACATTAAACCGCATTTGATGTTGACGGTTCTTGCGGTTTTTGCGGTTGCCTGTTGCTTCGGAACCGTTTATTTACAAGGTTCTGTCGGCGTGTATTCTTTGATCGGAATTTCGGCGTGCATGTCGCTGATGTTTCCGACCATCTTTGGTCTCGGAACTTACGGCTTAGGCGAAGATACAAAAATGGGCGGTGCCGGAATGGTGATGGCAATTTGCGGTGCCGCGTTGTTGACTCAGATGCAAGGTTATCTTTCCGACTGGTCGGGAATCCGTATGGCGTATTGGGTTCCGGCAATCGCCTTTTTGGTTATCGCTTACTATGGAGCGGTTGTGTGCCGAAACGATGACCGATTAACGAACGAAAATAAAACAGTTTCCGTTCACTAAAATTTTTAGGAACAACGCGACCCGGCGGTTGCGCTGCGCTACACCGCCGGTTATGGATCATAACGTCGCTAGAGCGACTAAAATCAATATTACTTTACCGTTCAATCATCAATTAATTAATTGATCAATTGATTGATTGATTAAAAAGATCAAAACCAAGTACAGTTATTTTCATTCTTAACCAAAAGGAGTTAGCGATGTTAAAAGGCATTTCCCCTTTGATTTCGCCGGAGTTATTAAAGATTCTTGCTGAGATGGGTCATGGCGACGAGATTGTTTTGGCAGACGCTCATTTTCCGGGTCATTCGGTCAACAGCCGAGTGATTCGGGC
>JAISQH010000115.1 GCA_031274385.1 Planctomycetaceae bacterium
TTTGTAACAATTCATGACGATGGGTGAATTGTTATGAGCGGTTATTTTATTTTTTTAATTCATTAATTCATTAATTCTTCAACAATTAATATGACATTATTCGAGGCGGAAGAGTACGAAAATCGGCGCCGTGCGGAACCTCTTGCGGTGAGAATGCGTCCGCAAACTCTTGACGAATTTGTCGGGCAGGAACATTTTCTTGGCGAGGGAAAATTGCTTCGGCGTCTTCTTCAGGCGGATCGTCTTGGGTCGGTGATTTTTCACGGTCCGCCGGGAACCGGTAAAACAACGCTTGCGTACATTTTAGCCCGGTCGAGCCGCAGTACGTTTCGCCAACTCAGTGCGGTTTCCGACGGAGTGAAGCAGCTCCGTGAAATTCTTGCCGAAGCCGAAAACCGGCTCTCGACTCGTCAACAAAAAACGTTGTTATTCATTGACGAAATTCACCGTTTCAACAAAGCGCAACAAGATGTATTGTTACCGGAAGTCGAAAACGGGATTGTGATTCTTGTCGGAGCGACAACAGAGAATCCTTATTTTACGATTAATAACGCGTTAATTAGCCGAAGCCGGATTTTCCAGTTTGAGCCGTTGACGACCGATCATATTAAGATATTGTTACGACGTGCGGCAACAGATCGTGAACGCGGTTTGGGAAAATATTCGATCCGTTTGCACGAAGACGCACTTGATTTTCTGGCGGAAATTTGTGACGGCGACGCGCGGCGTGCTATTTCTGCACTGGAAATCGGCGTGTTGTCCAGTAACGAACAACCGGTTGAGTTGACGCGGGAACTTGCATCGGAATCGGTACAAAAAAAGGCGGTTGCGTATGACCGGAACGGCGATTCTCATTATGATACGATTAGTGCTTTAATTAAAAGTATTCGCGGCAGTGATCCTAACGCGGCGATTTATTGGCTTGCCAAAATGTTGGTGGGCGGCGAAGATGTACGATTTTTAGCGCGTCGGCTTGTTATTTTATCGAGTGAGGATGTTGGAAACGCGGATCCGGCGGCATTGCCGTTGGCGGTGGCAACAGCGCAGGCGTGTGAAATTATCGGGTTGCCGGAATGTCAATTGAATCTGGCACAAACCGTAATTTATTTGGCATGTGCCCCGAAATCGAATTCCGCCACCGAAGCCATTTTCGAAGCCAAGCGTGATGTACAGGAAGGGCGGTTGATTCCTGTACCGCGTCATCTTCGGGATTCTCACTACAAAGCCTCCGAATCGTTGGGGCATGTCGGTTATCAATACGCGCACGATTTTGAAAACGGAATTGTTGCACAAGATTATCTTGGTGTTGAAAAAGAATACTACCGCCCTACTTCGCGAGGATTTGAAGTAGAACTGGCAAAACGACTCGAATGGATCAAAACAATCCTGGCAAATCAATAAAAAATGTGTACGTTCGCAATATTTTGTCCATAAATTAATTCCGGTTAACACAAATGATCGGTCGAATGTAAACGTTCGCAGAACACCAATTAACAAATTTAAACAAAAAGTGCCGCGTCAATACTGTCAATTGATCTTTAATGTATCATCAATCATTTAGATCGAAAACGAGGTTTTTTTACCGTTTTTTGGAATTTCGATGGTAAAACCGGAAGTTTACGGTATTCTGTATTTTTGGGGAAGATCATACGTTGTTATTTGTTTTGGGATTGGTTGCCCTGCCGCCATTAAACGGTCTTCTTCCTCCATCGAAAGACTTCCTGTTACCGTTTTTTTTTGAAAATGTGACGGAATAAGAACCCGGTAAGGCTCCTATTCCATCCAGTGTCATCATCTTAAACGTGCCATTTGGTTCTGTAATCGCGGTTGCAAGACGCGATTCTTCCGTACTCTGAAACGGAACAAGAACAACCGTTGCGCCGCCGATAGGAACACCGTTATACTTGACAATTCCTTCAACCGGCACCAAACCGGAAAGACTCGTGCGGTTACAACCGGAATGAAAAAAGATTAAAGCAAACAAAATCAAAAATAATTTGAAAGTTTTCATCATCGACGGATAAAATATTTTAAAATAATTTATTGTTTCATTCTGAAGCCCAAGACCAAGTTTCCAAATCATCACTCCATGCCAGCCCAATATTACAATTGATGTCGAAATTTGTCCAATTTTCGCTCATTTTAGGACCAAGACCGCCGTGAAAGAACATCAGATATTTTCCGATCTTCGGCTCGTTTTTCATATCAAGAACAAATCCGGCTGTTAAACGACCTTGCGCCCAGAGCCAATCTTTTTGTCCGAGAACTATTTTTGAACCAATATCTTTCCAATTGATCAAATCTTCCGAAGTTTTACACGCAATTCCGTTGTGAGGAGAATAAAATAATCTGTATCCGTTTTTATACGAAATAACGCACGGATTTTCGCCGGAAGCTGTTTTGCCTCGAAAAGTCCAATCAATAAGGTTACGGGAATACGAATAAGCGATTTGTCCGTTCTGTTTAAAGAAACACCAATATTTACCTTGTTCATTTCGATCTTCAATAATGTACGGATCAATCATCCGTCCCATTTTTTCACGGGGAACATTCGCTCCCAGAACTTTGAGCAACTCCGGCTCTGACCATTGAACAAGATCAGAACTTCGCATAATAAAAATCCGGGCTTGATCATTACCGTAAAACACTTTTCCGTTTGGCTGCCATTTTGCACCGGGTCTCGGATAAGTTTGAAGGCAAAGAATCCATTGTTTACCGTATTGAATCACGTTGCCGGGGCTGGAATAATTCAAATTCTGATCACGCGGTGTGATGGTTTTCGGTTCAGTCCAATGTTGCAAATCTTTTGAAGTGCATTGGACGGTGTAGGCAAAAATATCGTTATTTTCTTCAACGGAAACTTTTGTACAAAAAAGATAAAAAGTTCCGTTATGATAGGTAACAGCCGGATCGCGGTATGCTGTTTTTTCATCTCCGCGAAGCAAGATCGGCGAACTCAACTTTCCGAAATCAATCGGCTCCGATAATATCGGTTCCGATGCGATCATTTCTGTTGCAGCAAAAAAGCAAAGACCTATACTCAAAATACATAAAATTCGTTTCATCGTGTCCTCACTAAAAATTGTGTTATAAATTATCAAAATTTTACGGCGGTGAAAACAACCTATTACGTTTTGCCCCCATTCTTTTTCCATTCGGAATGTGGGGCAAAACATTGATTTCTACACGTTTGTATTAAAAATGTATTATAAACCCGATGGTTCGCCTCAATCAGAATTAGGTTTTCAGATTACACGAAATAAAAACAGATGTCAAGACCTTTTTTTACCTTTTTTTCATTTTTTAAAAATTTTTTAAAGGGAACTTCTAAAAACGCATTTTTGCGAAGAATTTTTTGTTTCTTAAATTAGTTTGTCTTGATTTTTGTCAAGAAGGGTGATTTTTTGTGCCGATTTTGGTATTCAGCATTGAATTTATGGTGAATACGTTACCTTTTGGTGGTACTCGCCGACTTGAAGCACGAAACGCGATGGGAGCGTTTTCCTAAAGGGGGCGAGTTTGTTATTGCGTGCGACGTTGAATGGAGTCATAATAGGGAGTCATTTCCCCTTAACGAAAGGATTTGTTATGTTTCTTTCCCCCTCGCAGCG